>NZ_JAFLNG010000007.1 GCF_017427025.1 Streptomyces sp. FH025 | reverse complement strand
GAGTCTGCCCGTCAGAAGACGGCCGCCCGGGGCCCGCCCGCGGCCGTGACCGAGACGTGTGCCGGGCGGCGCGGGGCGCCGGCGGCCGAGCACGATGCGGAGCAGAACGTGGCACAGCCATCCGGGGAGTTCCGGCCGGAAGCCGTCCGCACCCGTGGCGGCGAACTGGTCTCCGGCGGCCTGCTGGTCGGCGTCGGCGCCCCGGACGGCTCCGAGGCCAGGCCCTGCCCGCCGGAGTGGCGGCCCCACCCGCGCCGGATCGAGCGCAGCGAGCCCGCCCGCGGCCCGGTCGGCGGCGTCGGCCGCGCGGTGGGCCCGCTCGCCCTCGGCGCCGGGCCCACCGACCTCCCGCTGCTCGACCGCGAGGCCGACATCGCCGAACTGCTCGGCCTGCTCGCCGAGGGCCGCTCCATACGCCTGGTCGGCCAGGCCGGCTCGGGCCGCAGCACCCTGCTGTCGGCCGTCGCCGAGGCCGCGGCCGACCTAGCCCCGGGCGGTGTCGTCCAGCTCCGCGGCCACCGCCGCACCGCCGCCGACCTGCTCCAGGACCTCTTCGCGGCCACCCACCACGCCCCGGGCTTCCGCCCCGACCCGGGCCAGCTGGCCGCCCACCTCGCCGGGGTCGGCGCGGTCGTGGTGATCGACGAGGCCGAGCCCTCCGGCGACGAACTGGAGGAGCTGCTCGCCGCCGCCCCCGGCTGCGCCTTCCTGATCTCGGTGGCCCCCGACAGCCCGCCGTTGCCCGTCGGCTCCCGATTGCAGGACCACCTGGTCGCCGGGCTCTCCCGCGCCGCCTGCCTCGCCCTCGCCGGGCGCCTCGCCGGCCGTCCGCTGGACGTGGCCGAGAAGGCCTGGGCGGTCGACCTCTGGTTCGAGTCCGAGGGCCTGCCGCTGCGCTTCGTCCAGGCCGCCGCGCTGCTGCGCCAGCGGGACGTCTCGGTGGACGCGCTGGTCGCCGCCGAGGAGGACCGGCTGGACGTCTTCGGCGCCGTCGACGAGCCCGTCCACGACCCCGACCCGGCGGTCCGGGAGAACGCGCTGCGGAGCACCGTACCGCTGCCCTCGGTGGCCGAGAGCGCCTCGCCGGCCGTCCGCCTCGCCGAGGGCCTCAGCGAGCCCGCCCAGGCCGTGCTGCGGCTGGCCGTCGCGCTCGGCGGCGAGTGCCCCACCGCGCCGCACCTGCCCGCGCTGATCGACGTCGGCCAGGGCGAGAGCGCGCTGGCCGAACTCGCCGACGCGGGGCTGGCGGTGTCCATCGGCGGGCACCACCGGCTCACCGCCGGGGCGCTCGAACTGCTCGCCCCGCACTGGCCGGCCCGCGGCTGTGTCGACGGCGCCGCCCAGCACTTCGCCTGGTGGGTCGGGCACAGCTCGGTGACGCTGGAGCAGATCGCCGCCGAGGCCGAGGTGGTGGTCGGCGTGCTGCTCGCCGACCGCGCCGCCGGGCGGTACGAGGCGATGGTGCGCCTGGCCCGGGCGGCGGCGCCCGCGCTGGCACTGTCGCTGCGCTGGGGCGCCTGGGAACGGGTGCTGCAACTGGGGCTGGAGGGGGCCCGGCGGACCGGCTCGGCGGTCGACCAGGCCTGGTTCCACCACGAGGCGGGCGTGCACGCGATCTGCGTCCAGCAGCCGTCCCGGGCGATCGCCGAACTGGAGACCGCGCTCACCCTGCGGGCCCAGGCGAAGGAGCAGCGCGGGGTCGCCGCCGCCGGCCGGATGATCGACCTGCTGCGCGCCGACGGCCGGCAGCTGCCGCCCGCCGCTCCCGCCGCGGTCGCGCCCGCGCGCGGGCCGGTGATCCGCAAGATCGCCGCCAGGGTGCCGGCCGGTCTGAAGTCCGGGACGGGCAGGCGCCGCCGGGTGGTCGTGGCCTCCGCGGCCGTGCTGACCTTCGGGGTGCTCGGCTCGGCGGTGGCGATGAGCCTCACCGGGCCGGGGGAGCTGAAGGGGAACGACCCGCACGGGCGGCTGGACGAGGTCGGCGGTCAGGACGCGCCGATGCCGCTGCCGTCCGCCGACAACGGCCCCGCGACGGCCCCCGCGGCGGGCGGTGTCACTGAGCCGGGCGGTCCGGCCGGGACGGGCGCCGGCCCGGAGTCCTCGGCGAGCGGTGGTGCGTCACGCTCTCCGAGCGCCTCGGCGTCGAAGCGGTCGAGCGGCTCGCCGGGCGCCACCGAGCCGGCTGCCCCGCAGCAGACGCAGCAGCCCGTACCGGGCCAGTCGCAGCCGTCTTCGCAGCAGTCGGGCCAGCCGCCGCAGGGCGGTACGGCCGGGGGCACCGGTACGGGCGGTGGCGGCACTCAGCCCGGGGGCGGCACCGGCACCTCGCCGTCGCCGAAGCCGTCCACCACCTCGACCTCGCCGGCCGCGACCACGACGCCGACCGGGCCGGCCACCGGGACCGGCACGTCCAGCCCGTCGTCGAGCTCGTCGCCCCAAGGAGCCTGAGGGGCCTGAGGGGTCAGAACAGCTTGAGCTTGTCGTCGTCGATGCCGCGCAGCTCGTCGTAGTCCAGCACCACGCAGCCGATGCCCCGGTCGGTGGCCAGCACACGGGCCTGGGGCTTGATCTCCTGCGCGGCGAAGACGCCCTTGACCGGGGCCAGCAGAGGGTCCCGGTTGAGGAGTTCGAGGTAGCGGGTGAGCTGCTCGACGCCGTCGATCTCGCCGCGGCGCTTGATCTCGATGGCCACCGTGGCGCCGTCGGCGTCGCGGCAGAGGATGTCGACCGGGCCGATCGCGGTCGGGTACTCGCGGCGGATCAGCGACCAGCCGGCACCGAGCACCTCCATCCGGTCCGCGAGCAGCTCCTGGAGGTGGGCCTCGACGCCGTCCTTGATCAGGCCAGGGTCCACCCCGAGCTCGTGGGAGGAGTCGTGCAACACCTCCTCCAGCGTGATGATGAGCTTCTCGCCGGCCTTGTTCTCCACCGTCCAGACCCCGTCGGCCTCCTTGAGGACGCACGGCGGGGACATCCAGTTGAGCGGCTTGTAGGCGCGGTCGTCGGCGTGGATGCTGACGCTGCCGTCGGCCTTGACCAGGATCAGCCTGGTGGCGGACGGCAGATGGGCGGAGAGCCGACCGGCATAGTCGACTGAGCAGCGGGCAATTACGAGACGCACGGTCGACCACGCTAGCCCACCGGGGCCAGTTGATGCGATTCCACGACGACCGGGTGAAGAAAGCGCGAACCCCACGAACATGGAGGCTTGGCGGTTCCACCCTCGCCCGCCGCGCTCTGGCGCCCGTCCCAACAGGCCGCTACGGTGTGTGACGGCACGACTGCGGGGCCGCTGTCAACGGGGATGGAGACTTCAGGTGAACGATCCGACGGGATCCGGCCAATGTGGTGCACCACGGCGTATTTCCGGAGCAATCCCTAGGAACGACCAGCCTGCTCCGCCGTTGACTGCCACGCTGTTCTGACGCGGTCGGTGTCCAGGACGTCACGTCCCGTGGCGCCGCCGCCGTCGCAAAAGGTGCCGGAAACCCCCGTCCCACGGTGTTCCGGCCATCACCTGCGATTTCGCCCACCCTCACTGTGAGCTTGGACTACGCATGACCACCCGGGCGCCGCGCGGGTGGACAGCGAGAGGAGAATCCATGTCGCTCGACGTCTCACCGGCCCTGCTGGAGAAGGCCGAGCGGGGCGAGGTCGACGAGCGGGAATTCGTCGACTGCGTCCGCGTCTCACTGCCGTACGCCTGGGACCTGATCAGCTCGCTGGTCGCCCAGGCGAAGGTCGACGGCACCGACTTCGCCGACAACCAGGTACCGCCGCCCAGCGAGCAGGCCCGCGGCCAGCTGCTGCGCGCGCTCGCCAGCGACGCCATCCGGGGCGCCCTTCAGCGCCACTTCGGGGTGCGGCTGGCGTTCCAGAACTGTCACCGGGTGGCGGTGTTCCTGCCGTCGGAGGCCAACGAGGCGCGGTTCACGCGCTTCACCTCCGTCCGGGAGCAGCTGCTGAACCAGTCCGAGGAACTGCGGGACTGCTGACCGGACGGCGCCGGCCGTCCCCGTCCCCGCCGAGGGGGAGGGGGCGGCGGCCCGGGCCGGGGCCTCGGAGGTGTCTCAGCTGAGCTGCGGCAGCACCTCGGAGCCGAGCCGGGCGATGTTGTGCAGGGTCGCCTCGTGGTCGCCGCTGCCCTCGGCGAGCAGCGCGAACCGCCGGATGCCGGTGCGCTCGGCGGTGGCCAGCAGCCGGTCGGCGCACTGCCTCGGGGTGCCCACCGCGTGCAGGTCGCAGAGGAGCTCGGTGTACTGGCGCGGGTCGCGCATCTTCCGCTCCCGGCCGTCCACCGTCCGGTGTGCGCCCAGCCCGTACTCGAACCAGCCGGGCATCGCGTTGAGCAGGGTGGCCCGGGCGGCCGAGTCGCGGTCGTCCACCTGGGCCACCCCGGCCGCGACGTGCTGGCGGTTCACCCGGCGCAGCTGCTCCTCGCCGCGCCCGGCGGCCAGCCAGGCGGTGCGGTAGAGCTCCAGCATCCGCAGCTTGTCCTCGTCGCCGGAGTGCATGCCGAGCAGCATCGGCAGGCCGCGCTCGGCGGCCAGCCTGACCCCGCCGGGCGAGGTGCAGGCGACCACGACGGGCGGGCCGGCCGCGGGCCGCCCGGTGGCGGTCAGCTCCTCACCGAGGCCCTCGACGTCCTGGCGCTGGCGCGGGAAGCGCACCGGGCCGGAGGACGCGTCCAGGCCGAGCCAGCTGCCCAGGCCGGGGCGGCGCAGCGGTTCGGTGGCCTGCGGCACCACCGCCACCTCGGGGAAGGCGAACTGCGGTCCGTCCGCGCCGACCCGGGAGCCGCGCAGCCAGCGCAGCAGCAGGTCCAGTCGCTCCGGGAAGCCGTTCTCGAAGGCGTCCACGCCGCCGCCGAACACCTCCAGGTCGATCCACGGTCCGCCGCGTCCGACTCCGAGCGTGAAGCGCCCGCCGGAGGTGAGGTGGAGCAGCGCGGCCTGCTCGCCGAGCGCCACCGGGTGGCTGGTGGAGAGCACGCTGACGGCCGTGCCGACGCCGATGCGGCGGGTGCGGCCGAGCAGCAGCGCGGCCAGGGTCGCCGCGTTGGGACAGACCCCGTACGGGACGAAGTGGTGCTCGGCCAGCCAGACGGCGTCCAGGCCCGCGCGCTCGGCCTCGACGGAGGCCAGGACGGTGCGCTCCAGCGCCTCGCCGTGGCTCTGCCCGGGGAACTGCGCGGACAGCAGGAACGCGCCGACCCGCACCGGCGCGGTGTCCGGCGGCAGTGCGCCCGCGCGCTGCGCGGTGGGCAGCGGCTCGCCCGCGACGGCGGTCAGCGGCGGGACGGGGGCGAGCGGCGGGACGGCGGTCAGTGCCGCGCCGGCGGCGGGCGGCCGGACGCCGATGGGCCGGCGGGTTTCGGCGCGAGGGCTCGTCCTGGTCATCGTTGGGGCCTCCTCGGGGTGCACGCAGGGTCTGCGCGCCCCGCCTGTCACCTCGTGGGTATCCGATGTCATGTGCCAATGGCACGCTGAACCCCGAATTTCCCCGATGACCGGGTGGATCTTCGCAAAAACGCCGAAGTGCCGACGGAAGCCGTGATAGAGGCCTAGTCATCATCCAATCGGCCGTAGGCTGGAACGAACCCGAGCCCCGGAAGAGAGGCAGTCCGCCGTGCCCCGCCGCAACCGGATCAAGAGCGCCGCCCCCCGCGAGAGCGCCGAACCGGCCGCCCCGCTCGGGGGATCGCTGCGCCGTACCGAGAACTACCAGGGCGACGACTGGGTCGTCCAGACGGTCGCGGGCACCTCGGGGCGGCACTACCGCTGCCCGGGCTGCGACCAGGAGATCCCGCCCGGCGTGGGGCACGTGGTGGCCTGGCCGATGCACGGCGCGGGGGTGGACGACCGGCGGCACTGGCACCGCGCGTGCTGGGGAGCGCGGGATCGCCGGGCCGCCAACCTGCTGCGCGGCCGCGGCGCCCCGCGGCACTGAGGCCCCAAGCGCCCTACGCGTCCCGCTTCTTGAGCACCAGTGCGCCGCCGACCAGGGCCGCCAGGGTCCAGGCCAGGCAGATGAGGAAGCCGGTCCAGGGCCCGTACGGCTGGCCGTTCTGCTCGTACACCAGCAGCATCCGCGAGCCCGCGTAGTCGGGGAAGTAGTGGGCCAGGGTCCTGACCTTCGGCACCGCCGAGAGGATCGGCGAGAGCAGGAAGAAGAACGGCACCAGCACGCCGAGGGCCATCGTCTGGTTGTGCAGCATCGTGGTGACGCCGGCCGCGAACAGGCAGAGCATCGTCAGGTACAGCGCGGCGCCGATCACCGCGCGCAGCACGTGCGGCTCGCCGAGCGTGGTGGAGTGCGAGCCGAGCAGTGCCTGGCCGGTGAAGAAGGCGACGAAGGCCGTCACCAGCGAGACCACCAGGGCCAGCGTGCCGAGCACCGCGGCCTTCCCGGTGAGCAGGGTGGTGCGCTGCGGGACGGCCGCCAGGGTGACCCGGATCATGCCGCTGCTGTACTCGTTGCCGATCGCCAGCACGCCGAAGACGATGATGGCGAGTTCGCCGAGCATGATGCCGGAGAAGGCCGTGCCGGTGGCGTCGAACGGGGACGGGTCGTGCCGGCGGAACTCGGTGAAGTTGCTGTTGGTAAGCAGGGACAGCAGCGCGCCGATGCCCACGGTGACCACGAAGGTCAGCACGAGGGTCCAGACGGTGGAGCGGACGCTGCGGATCTTCGTCCACTCGGAGCGCAGGATCGCCGGGAAGGACGTCATCTCAGTTCTCCTCCTGCCGTACCGCGGCGGTCGGCCGGGTGCCGTCCGCCTTCCAGCCGGCGCCCCAGGGGCCGGGGGCCCCGGCCGCGTCCCGGCCCGGCCCGTCGCCCGCGTGGTACTCCACCGCGTCGGCCGTCATCCGCATGAACGCCTCCTCCAACGAGGCCTGCTGCGGGCTGAGTTCGTGCAGCACCACGCCGTGCGCCGCGACCAGTTCGCCGATCCGCGCGATGTCGCCGTCGACCACCTCGTAGGAGCCGCCGGGCCCCGGCTCGTGCCGCAGCCCGGCCCCGGCCAGCACGTCGAGCAGGCGCTCCGGTTCGGGGGCGCGCAGCCGTACGGCGGAGCGGGAGTTGCGCCGGATGAACTCCGGCATCGACAGGTCGGCGAGCAGCCGGCCCTTGCCGATGACCACCAGGTGGTCGGCGGTGACGGCCATCTCGCTCATCAGGTGGGAGGAGACGAAGACGGTGCGGCCCTCGCCGGCCAGGCGCTTCATCAGGTTGCGGATCCAGAGGATGCCCTCCGGGTCCAGGCCGTTGACCGGCTCGTCGAACATGACGATCTCCGGGTCGCCGAGCAGGGCGGAGGCGATGCCCAGGCGCTGGCCCATGCCGAGGGAGAAGCCGCGGGCCCGCTTGCGGGCGACCGGGGTGAGGCCGACCAGGGCCAGCACCTCGTCCACCCGGCGCTGGGGGATGCGGTTGCTCTGGGCGAGCCAGAGCAGGTGGTCGCGGGCCGTGCGGCCGGGGTGGACGGCCTTGGCCTCCAGCAGTGCGCCGATGTACTTGAGCGGCTCGCTGAGCTGCCCGTAGTGCTTGCCGTCGATGGTGACCCGGCCGCTGGTCGGGCGGTCGAGGTCGAGGATCATGCGCATGGTGGTGGACTTGCCGGCGCCGTTGGGGCCGAGGAAGCCGGTGACCACCCCCTGGGGGACCTGGAAGCTGAGCCGGTCCACCGCGAGCGTCTTGCCGTAACGTTTCGTCAGTTCGTGCAACTCGATCATTCGCGCTCCCTCAGTTCCTAGTCAGGCTAGGACAAACCGGATGCCGCGGCCCGTTGAGCGGGACCGCTGAGTGGGCCCGCCGGGCGCACCGGAATACGGTGGGCCCATGACCCAGCTCCCCTCCGCAGTGTCCGTCCGCGAGAGCGGTACCGGAACACCCCTCGTGCTGCTGCACGCCTTTCCGTTGAACGCCTCGATGTGGTCCGCCCAGCTGGACGCGCTGCCGGGAATGACCGGCGACGAGGCCCGGGTGATCGCCCCTGACCAGCGGGGCTTCGGCGGCACCGAGCTGGGCGCCGACGAGCCCTCGCTGGACCTCGTCGCCGACGACCTCGCGCTGCTGCTGGACGCGGCCGGCGTCGACCGCGCGGTGGTCGGTGGGCTCTCCATGGGCGGCTACGTGGCGCTGGCGTTCGCCCGCCGCCACCCCGACCGGCTGGCCGGCCTGCTGCTGGCCAACACCCGCGCCACCGCCGACACCGACGCCGCCCGGGCCAACCGGGAGCGGATCGCCGCCGCCGTCACCGCGAGGGAGAGCGTCCAGCTGCTGCTGGACGAGGAGGTCGCGGCCGGGCAGCTGGGGCCCGACTCGCGGCACCTGGTGGAGCGGGTGCAGGCGATGGTCGCCGACGCGCCGCCGGCCGCCGTGGCCTGGGCCCAGCGGGCCATGGCGGCCCGCCCGGACTCCCTGGACACGCTGGCCGGGCTGCGGGTGCCGGTCGCGGTGGTCGCGGGCGCCGAGGACGCGCTGGTGGCACCGGCGGAGGCCGAGCTGATGGCGCGGACCCACCCGGACGCCGAGCTGACCGTCATCCCCGGCGTGGGCCACCTGAGCGCCCTGGAGGCGCCCGGGGCCTTCGACGCCGCCGTCCGCCGGCTGCTCGCCCGGGTGGCCGCCGGATGAGTCAGGACGCGGCGAACTGGGACTTCTCCGCACTGGAGGTGACCGGCCGGATGCCGGTGACCAACCGCAGCGAGGCGCTGGTCGAACTGACCCTGGAGCCGCTCGGCGAGGACTACTGGATGCGTCCGGGCGAGACCTTCATCGTCACCTCGTACGGCGACTACGGGCCCGGGCACCCGTTCGAGGTGCAGTACTGGCCGGACTCGGTGTCGGTCTGGTGCACCTCCTGGTTCGGCACCGTCTCGGACGACGAGGGCAACCAGCTCAGCAGCGGGCACCAGCGGCCCGACGGGGCCTACCCGAGGTAGTGACGGGGGAGAAACCGACAGGCCCTCACCCGGGAGGGTGAGGGCCTGCGGTGTACCGCCGTGGACCGGGTGTCAGCGCGACTGCTGGGCGGGCACGCCCAGGGTGTCGTCGGTCGGCAGCGAGGCGGCGGCCACGGCCGCACCGGTCAGCGTGGCCAGCATCTCGCGGACGTTGGTCAGCTGGGCGTTGATGCTGTCGCGACGGTTGGTCAGCGCCGCCAGCTCGCGCTCGGATTCGCTGCGGATGCGGTCCGCCTTGGCGTTGGCGTCCGCCACGATGTCCTCGGACTGGCGCTGGGCCGTCTCGACGGTCTGGCGGGCCCGGCGCTCGGCGTCGGTGCGCAGCTTCTCGGCCTCCAGGCGCAGCTGCTCGGCCCGGTGCTCGATCTCGGCCAGGCGCTTCTCGGCCTTGGCCTGACGGGCGGCCAGGTCGCGCTCGGACTGCTCGCGGCGCTTGGCGAGGTTGGTCTCGAACTCCAGCGCGGCCTGGGCGGCCTTGGTGCGGGTCTCCTCGAAGAGGGCGTCCGCCTCCTCGCGCTTGTTCTGGGCGTCCTTGTTGGCCTCGGCGCGCAGCTGGGCGGAGTCGCTCTTCGCCTTGTCGACGATCCGCAGGCCCTCGTCCTCCGCCTTGGCCTTGCGGTCCTTGGCGTAGTTCTCGGCCTCGCTGCGGACCTGCTGGGCGGCGGCCTCGGCCAGCTCGCGGTGCTGCTCGGCGGCGCGGTGCGCCTCGTCGCGCAGGTCCTTGGCCTCCTCCTCGGCGAGCCGCAGGATCTTCTCGACCCGGGCGCCGAGGCCGGCGTAGGAGGGCTCCTGCTCGGCGACCGCCGCCTGGGCGCTCTGGGTCTCGAGGTGGAGCTCCTCGATGCGCTTCTCCAGTGCGCTGATCCGGGTCAATGCACTGTCACGGTCGGCCACCAGCTTGGTGATCCGCTCGTCGACCTGGGCGCGCTCGTACCCACGGCGCACCAGGTCGAAGCCGTGAGGGGAGTGACTGTCGCTCATGGGACTCTGGGCTTCCTGTCGTCAAACCGCTGAGGTGGTTGAGGGAATCCTGACACGGTACCGGAGTGTCGACGGCTGTATGCCGTTCTCTCACGGACAATGACCGCCAATGTCCGCTCAATCGGGTGGTGCGCTCTTGGAGCGATTGCCACCCGACCGGGGGGAGCCAACTCCGGCACCGGCCTTGGCACCCCCGTCCTTCTTGTTGCTTCCCCCGTTGGCCTGGGCGACCGGTGACGGTGCCTCGAACGCCTCCAGCGCCGACAGCACGTCCTGGACCCTGGAGATCTCGGTGTTGATGTCCTTGCGGCGGCGCACCAACTCGTCCAGCTCGCGCCGGCCCTCGTCGGTGACCCGCTTCGCCTCGGCCTTCGCCTCGGCGATCAGCCGCTCGGCCTCCGCCTTCGCCAGCTCGATCTGCTCGTCGGCGGCGCGGTCGGCCTCGTGCAGCCGCTTCTCCGCCTCGCCGGCCGCGTTCTCCAGCCGCTCCTCGGCCTCGGTCTCGGCCGACGCCAGCTTGGCCTCGGCCTTGACGATGAGCGCCTCGGCGCGGTCGGTGGAGTCGGCGAGCTTGGTCTCCGCCTCCTTGAGCAGGCCCTCGGCCTTCCGGACGGCCGAGATGCGGACCTTGCTGGCCTCCGCGGAGGCCTCCGAGGTGAGCTCGTTCGCCCGCTCCTCGGCGGCCGCGACCAGGGCGGCGGCACGGTCCTCGGCCTCGGCGACGGTGGCGACCGCCTGGTCCTCGGCCTCGGTCAGCTGCTCCTGGGCGGCCGTCACCAGCGCGTCCACCCGCTCGCCGGCCGACTTCATCGCCGCCGCGTTCTCCTTACGGGCCCGCTCGTGCAGCGCCTCCACCTCGGCGTCGGTGCGCTCGCGCAGCTCCTCGGCGCGCTCCCGGATCGCGGTCGCGTCCCGGCGGGCCTCGGCGAGCAGCGCGTCGGCGTCGGAGCGGCCCTTCTCGACCTCGGCCTGACCGGCCGCCTCGCCGGCCGCGACCAGCCGGTCCGCCTCCTTGCGGGCGGCGGCGACCATCGCGTCCGCCTGCTCCTCGGCGGCGGCGGTGGTGGCCAGCGCGGTGGTCTGGGCATCCTCGCCGAGCGCCTCGGCGTCCGCGAAGGCCTTCTCCAGGACGGACTTGGCCCGGTCGCGGGTGGCCTTGTCGAACTGCTCGGCGGCCTCCCGGGTCTCCGCGTCGTAGGCGTCGGCGCGGGCGTGGGTGGCGGAGTCGTACTCGTCGGCCAGGGTGCGGGTGGCGAGGGCGTACTCCTCGGCCTCGGCACGCAGCCCGGCGGCCAGCTCCTCGGCGTCGGCGACCGTACGGGCTCCCTGGGCCTCGGCGTCGGCCACGGTACGGGCGGCCTGCGCGTCGGCGTCGGCGCGCAGCTGCTCGGCGGCCTCCTGGGCGGCGTGCAGCTCGGCCTCGGCGTCCGCGCGCAGCCGGGCGTCGTAGGCCTGGGCCTCGGCGCGCTGGCGGCCGAGCTCGGTCTCGGCGGCCTCGCGCTCGGCGGTCAGCTCCAGTTCGGTCTGCTCGCGCAGGGCGGTGGTCTCGGCCTCGGTACGGGCCCACAGGTCGGCGCTGTACTTGTCCGCCGCCTGGTGCTGCTCGGTGCTGTACCTGTCGGCGGCCTCGCGCTGCTCGGCGGTCTCGCGGTTGGCCAGGTCGCGGGTCTCCGCCGCGTAGGCGTCGGCCGCTTCGCGCTGCTCGGTGCTGTACCTGTCGGCCGCTTCGCGCTGCTCGGCGCTGTACCTGTCGGCCGCCTCGCGCTGCTCGGCGGTCTCGCGGTCGGCGAGGGCGCGGGTCTCGGCGGCGTCCTGCTCGGCCCGGTCGCGGGTCTCGGCCGCCTCCTGCTCGGCGGTGGCCCGCAGCGCGGCGATCTGCTCGGCGGCGGCCTCGTGCAGCCCGGCCACCGACTGGCGGACCTCGGCGGCCTCCTCCTCGGCCGTGGCGACCAGCTCGGCGCCCTCGGCCCTGGCGGCGGCGACGATGTCCTCGCCCTCGGCCCTGGCCTGCTCCAGGGCGGCGGTGGCCTCGGCGCGGATGTCGTCCGCGGTGGCGCGGGCCTCGGACAGCTCGCGGCCGGCCTCGGCCCGTACGGTCTCGGCCTGCTCGTTGGCCAGCGCCAGCTCGGCGGCGGCCTTCTCGCGGGTGGCCTTGGCGTCCTGGGCGGCCTCGGTGCGACGCTGCTCGGCGGCGATCCTGGCCTTCTCCAGCGACTCGTCGGCCTCGGCGCGGCGCTCGTCGGCGTACCGCTCGACCTCGGCGCGCTGCTCGGTGGCGTGCTGTTCGGCTTCGGCGCGGACGCGGTCGGCGTAGGCCTCGGCGTTCTCGCGGTGCTGTTCGGTCTCCTGCTGGGTGAGGGCGCGCAGCTCGGTGGTTTCGCGGTCGGCCGTCTCGCGCAGTTCGGCGGCGTACCGGTCGGCCGCTTCGCGGACCTCGGTGCTGTGCTGCTCGGCGGCCTCGCGGACCTCGGTGCTGTGCCGTTCGGCCGCTTCGCGGACCTCGGCGGCCTCGGTGGCGGTGCGCTCGGCCAGCTCGGCGGCGTGCTGTTCGGCTTCGGCGCGGACGCGGTCGGCGTAGGCCTCGGCGTTCTCGCGGTGCTGCTCGGTCTCCTGCTGGGTGAGGGCGCGCAGCTCGGTGGTTTCGCGGTCGGCCGTCTCGCGCAGTTCGGCGGCGTACCGGTCGGCGGCCTCGCGGACCTCGGTGCTGTGCTGCTCGGCGGCCTCGCGGACCTCGGTGCTGTGCCGTTCGGCCGCTTCGCGGACCTCGGCGGCCTCGGTGGCGGTGCGCTCGGCCAGCTCGGCGGCGGCCTGCTCGGCCTGCTCGCGGGCGGTCCGGGCGGCGGCCAGCTGTTCGGCGGTCTCCTCGCGCTCGTGCTGGAGTCCGGCGGCGGCCTCCTCGCGCTCACGCCGGCTCTCCTCGCGCAGCGCGTTGGCGGAGGCCTCGGACTCGGCCCGGGTGCGGGCGGCCTCGGCGTCGGCCTCGGTGCGCACCCGCTCGGCGTCGGCCACCGCGGCGTCCCGGACGGCGTTCGCCTCGGCCTGGGCCTCGGCGGTCAGCGCCTCGGCGGCGGCGCTCGCCTCGGTGCGCACCCGCTGGTCGAACTCGGTTGCGTCGCGCCGGAGTTCGGCGGTCTCGCGCTCGGCGGCGGCGCGGTTCTCGGCGGCCGCGGCCTTGGCGGCGGCGAGGGCGTCCTGGCCCTGCTGCTCGGCGGTGGTGGTGATCTTCTCGGCCTCGGCGCGGGCCCGGGCCAGGGTCTGCTCGGCCCGTCCCTGGGTCTCGGCGGCCTGTTCCTGGGCCTGCTCGCGCAGCCGCTCGATCTCCCCGGCGGCGCCCGCGCGCAGCTCGTCCGCGTCGGCCTTGGCCTTGGTGAGCAGCTCCTCGGCGTTCTTCGCCGACTCCTCGATCTGCAGCACGGCCTGGCGGCGGGCCTCGCCGCGCACCCGGTCGGCCTCGGCCGCGGCCTGGGCGCGCAGCTCCTCGGCCTCGGCCCGCAGCCGGGCCGCCTCGTCCTGCATCTGCTCGATCCGCTCGCGGATCGCGGCGGCGTCGTCCAACGCGGCGTTCTGGGCCTGCTCGACGGCGGCCTGGGCCTGCTCGCGCAGCCGCTGCGCCTCGGCGGTGGCCTCGGCGCGGATCCGCTCGGCCTCGGCGGAGGCCTCGCTGCGGGCGGTCTCGGCGTCCTGGTTGGCCCGGCCGAGCACCTCCTCGGCGGTCTTGGCCGCCTTGGCGAGGTGGACGGTGGCGTCCTTGGCGCCGGCCGCCCGGCCCTCCTCCTCGGCCTCGCTGCGCAGTCGCTGGGCCTCGGCCTGGGCCTGGGCCCGCAGTTCGGCGATGTCCCGGTCGGCCTGGGCGCGCAGCTCGGCGATCGCGGCCTCGGCCTCGGCCTTCAGCTCGGCGGCGACCGACTCGGCGGTGGCCCGCAGCCGCTCGCTCTCCTCGGCCGCGGCGGCCTTGGCAGCGTCCGCCTCGGCCTGCTTGGTGGTGGCCTCGGTGCGCAGGGCCTGTGCCTCGGCGCGGATCGCCTCGGCGTCGGTGGTGGCCTGGGCGACCATACGGGCCACCTCGGCCCGGGCGGTCTGCGAGCGCTGCTCGTTGGCGGCCTCGCCGTCGGCGACCTTGCGTTCGGCGGCGGCCTCGGCGTCGGCCTGGAGCTGCTCGGCGGCCTGCTCGGCCTGGGCGCGCAGCTCGGCGGCCTCCCGGCGGGTCCGCTCGGCCTCGGCGATCGCCTCGGCGCGCAGCCGCTCTATCTCGGCCTTCGCGGCGGCGAGCTGCTGCTCGGCGCGGGACTGCTCGGCGGCGGCCTGCTCCTTGAGCCGGCCGATCTCGGCGTGGGCGACGGCCAGCTGCTGTTCGGCGGCGACATGGGCGGCGGCCAGCTCCTGCTGGGCCTGGCCGCGGGCGGCGTCGACGTCGGCGGCCGCCTGGGCACCGGCCTGCTGGGCCTGCTCGGAGGCGGCGCGCAGCATGCGCTCGGCGTCGCTGTGGGCCCGCTGCAGGGCGGCCTCGGCGGCGGCCTGGGCCTCGCCGCGGGCGGCGTCCACGTCGGCGGCGGTCTGGGCGCGGGCCTGGTCGGAGAGGGCGGTGGCCTCGGCGCGGGCCGCGGCGACCATCCGCTCGGCCTCGGCGCGGGCGTCCTGGAGCAGGCGCTGGGCCTCCTGCTCGGAGCCGGCCCGGGTCTGCTCGGCCCAGCCGTTGACGTGCTGCTCGGCGGAGCGGCGCAGCTCGGCGAGCTCCTCCTCCAGCTGGCGGCGGCGGGCGGTGAGCTCGGCCTCCAGGCGGGCGGTGCGCTCGGCGGCCTCGGCCATGATCCGCTGGGTGGCGGCCTGGGATTCGCGCAGCTGGCGCTCGGCGTCGGCGCGCAGCTGCTGGGCCTGCATCTCGGCGGTGCGGAGCATCTGCTCGGCCTGGCCGGAGACGGCGTCGAAGGCGCGCGGCTGGGCGAGCATGCGGCGGGACTCGTGCAGCTTCGCCCGGAGCACCTCCACCTGGTAGGCGAGATCCTCGGCATGCTCGACTGCCTTGTCCCGCTCCTTCCGAGTCCGACCCATCTCGGCCTCGAACTGGGAGAGGTGATCGTCAACCTCGTAGCGGTCGTTGCCCCGCACTCCGCGGTCCCATCCATCTCCTGGTCGCGTCCTCGACCCGGCCGTTCCGGGCTCCCGTGTCCCGGGTGCCGGTCCGACTGGTCCTTGCATCCGCAGTCACTGGACGCCCCCCGCCAAGCCGGGGCCGCCCGCCGCGGTCGTCGGAGTCCTGGTCGCGGGAGCGCGGGGGTGCCGCGTTCCCCCGTCCGGGTGGACTCCTGGGCGAACTCTTGCCTGTGGAGAATGGTGACAGATCAGTGTTGCGACTGTTCAGCCGTGCCCGCGTACTGGACTCCCCTGCGACGGGCCGACCACCGGAGGGCGGACAGGCCTGTCATCGGCCGTGCCCGTCGCCTCCGTCCCCCGGAGTCTTCGCGCACCTGGGCATTGTAGTGGGAGCGCACTGCGGGGGAATGGCCGCGTGGGGGTTTTCCGGCTTCCGGACCAGGTTACTGACGGGTCGCTAGGGCCTGTGCGGGGGGTGCCTCCCGGGGCGGGCGGCACCTCCGGCGGCCTCGGTGCCCCTCTCGGTGCTCCCTCAGTGCTCCTCCTCAGTGCTCCTCGTGGGCGCCCGGTTCGGCGGAGGTGACCAGCTCGGTCAGCACGCCGCCGCAGTCCTTGGGGTGCAGGAAGGTGATCCGCGAACCCATCGAGCCGATCCGCGGCTGCTCGTAGAGGACCCGGACGCCCTTGTCCCGGATGGCCTCGGAGTCGCCGTCCACGTCGGCGGTGCCGAAGGCGATGTGGTGCACGCCCTCGCCGTTCTTCTCCAGCCACTTGGCGACGGTGGAGTCAGGCCGGGTGGGCTCCAGCAGCTGGAGGTACGAGGCGCCGCCGTCGTCCGTCCCGTTGATCCGGAGCATGGCCTCGCGGACGCCCTGCTCCTCGTTGACCTCGCTGTGGAACACCTCGAAGCCGTAGGTGGCGCGGTAGAACTCGACCGTCTTGTCGAGGTCTCGGCAGGCGATGCCGATGTGGTCGATACGGGTCAGCACGGTGACCTCCGGGGCGGGTAGGAAGAAGGTGGCACCCAGTGCAGCGCACGGGCCTCGAAGGATGCCAGTGCCGTACGTGCGAGTCTGCTCACATGTGGCTCGAACGCGGCTCACACGCGGCTCCTGCGTGGCTCCTGCGTGGCGGGGTTCACCCGGACCGTGTTGACACGGTGTTGACTGGATGGTGCCAGTGCGCTCGATCACACCGTCGCTCCGGTGACGGGCGGGTAACAGGTCAGTACATTGAGCGCATCCTCACCTGGCCACGACGTGCGAAGGGGCCCGTCCCATGACCAACACCACCTCTGTGATCGTTGCCGGTGCGCGGACCCCGATGGGCCGCCTGCTCGGCTCCCTCAAGGGTTTCTCCGGTGCCGACCTCGGCGGCTTCGCGATCAAGGCCGCGCTGGAGCGGGCCGGGATCACGGGTGAGCAGGTCCAGTACGTGATCATGGGCCAGGTGCTGCAGGCCGGGGCCGGCCAGATCCCGGCCCGCCAGGCGGCCGTCAAGGCCGGCATCCCGATGAACGTCCCGGCGCTGACCGTCAACAAAGTCTGCCTCTCCGGCCTGGACGCCATCGCGCTGGCCGACCAGCTGATCCGGGCCGGCGAGTTCGACATCGTGGTGGCCGGCGGCCAGGAGTCGATGACGAACGCCCCGCACCTGCTGCCGAAGTCCCGCGAGGGCTACAAGTACGGCGCGGTCGAGGTGCTCGACGCGATGGCGCACGACGGTCTGACCGACGCCTACGAGAACATCCCGATGGGCGAGTCCACCGAGAAGCACAACGCCCGCCTGGGCATCGGCCGCGAGGTCCAGGACGAGATCGCCGCCGCCTCCCACCAGCGGGCCGCCAAGGCGCAGGCCGACGGAGTCTTCGACGCCGAGATCGTCCCGGTCGCCATCCCGCAGCGCAAGGGCGAGCCGCTGCTGTTCAGCCAGGACGAGGGCATCCGCGCCGACACCACCGTGGAGGGCCTGGGCCGGCTGCGCCCGGCCTTCACCAAGGACGGCACGATCACCGCCGGCACCTCCTCGCAGATCTCCGACGGCGCCGCCGCGGTGGTCGTGATGAGCAAGGCCAAGGCCGAGGAGCTGGGCCTGAGCTGGATCGCCGAGATCGGCGCGCACGGCAACGTGGCCGGCCCGGACAACTCGCTCCAGTCGCAGCCGTCCAACGCGATCAAGCACGCGCTGGGCAAGGAGGGCCTGGAGGTCGCCGACCTCGACCTGATCGAGATCAACGAGGCCTTCGCGGCGGTCGCGTACCAGTCGATGAAGGACCTGGGCGTCTCCTCCGACATCGTCAACGTCAACGGCGGCGCGATCGCGCTCGGCCACCCGATCGGCATGTCCGGCGCCCGCGTGGTGCTCAGCCTCGCGCTGGAGCTCCAGCGCCGCGGCGGCGGGGTCGGCGCGGCCGCGCTGTGCGGCGGCGGCGGGCAGGGCGACGCGCTGATCGTGCGCGTCCCCAAGGCCTGATCTGCTCTGACCTTCGGGGCTGCGGACCGCCACAAGTGGTCCGCAGCCCCTTCGGCATCTGCCGCCATCCGTCGGCATCTGCGCAAGGAGATCCTGATGATCGATGTCGCCACGCTGGTCGAGCAGGCCCGGGAGGGCCGGCCGCGGGCGGTCGCCCGGCTGATCACGCTGGTCGAGAACGCCGCCCCGCAGCTGCGGGAGGCGATGGCCGCGCTCGCGCCGCACACCGGGCAGGCCTACACGGTGGGTCTGACCGGCTCGCCCGGGGTCGGCAAGTCCACCTCCACCTCGGCGCTGGTCTCCGCCTACCGGCGGCTCGGCAAGAGGGTCGGGGTGCTCGCCGTCGATCCGTCCTCGCCGTTCTCCGGCGGCGCGCTGCTGGGCGACCGGGTCCGGATGCAGGACCACGCCACCGACCCCGAGGTGTTCATCCGCTCGATGGCCACCCGCGGGCACCTGGGCGGGTTGTCCTGGGCGGCGCCGCAGGCACTGCGGGTGCTGGACGCGGCCGGCTGCGACGTGATCCTGGTCGAGACCGTCGGCGTCGGCCAGTCCGAGGTCGAGATCGCCGCCCAGGCCGACACCGCCGTGGTGCTGCTCGCCCCCGGGATGGGGGACGGCATCCAGGCCGCCAAGGCCGGGATCCTGGAGATCGGCGACGTCTTCGTGGTCAACAAGGCCGACCGGGACGGCGCCGACGCCACCGCCCGGGAGCTCAACCACATGCTGGGCCTCGGCGAGGCCCGCGAGCCGGGGGACTGGCGCCCCCCGATCGTCAAGACCGTCGCGGCCCGCGGCGAGGGCGTGGACGAGGTGGTCGAGGCGCTGGAGAAGCACCGCGCCTGGCTGGAGGAGCACGGCGAGCTGGCCGCGCGCCGCCGCCGTCGGGCCGCGCAGGAGATCGAGGCGATCGCCCTGGCCGAACTGCGCGCCCGGATCGGCGACCTGTCCGGCGACCGCCACCTGGCGGGCCTGGCCGAACGCGTCGTCGCCGGCGAACTGGATCCGTACGGCGCGGCCGACGAGCTGGTCGCCGGGCTGACGAGCAACTGACCTCCCGTACGGCGACGGGCCCTCAGAACCCGCCCGGCCGGTAGCGCCGTCCGGTCCCCTCGCGCAGGAAGTCGGTCCCGCCGACTTCCCGCGCGAAGGACGGGAAGCCCGCGGTTCGGTCACACCGGAGGGCGGGGTCGTGGACATTGCCGCGGCCCCGCCCTCCGGCGTGTGCTCACGCGCGGCCGCGCAGGCCGCGGAGGTGTTCGGCGATCGGGGCCAGGGCTTCGTACATGGCGTCCAGCTGGTCCGGGGTGAAGCGGTCGATGAAGTGGGCGCGGACGCTGCGCACGTGGTCGGGGGCGACCCGCTGCATGGTCTCCCAGCCCTGGTCGGTGAGGTGGGCGTAGAGGCCGCGGCGGTCGCCGGGGCACTCCTGGCGCAGCACCAGGCCCGCGTTCTCCATGCGGGTGATCTGGTGCGAGAGGCGGCTCTTCGACTGGAGCGTGGCTGTGGCGAGGTCGGTCATCCGCATCCGGTGCTCGGGGGCCTCGGAGAGGACGACCAGGATCTCGTAGTCGTTGATCGCCAGGTTGTGGGGTTGGAGCTCGCGGCTGAGCTGGTAGTCCAGCAGCTTGGCGACCTCCAGATGGGCGCGCCACATCCGCTGCTCCCTGGCGGTCAGCCAGGGAGTCTCCTCCTCGGACTGCGACGGAGGGGTGTCCGCAGTGTCGATCGTGTGCGTATCCATGGGCACAGTGTACCCGGTTTAGTTCAATGTTGTACAACTTTAGAGGCCGAATCGCCTGCTGATGTCGCCCAGGTTACCGAGCCCCGGAGTGTTGGGGTTGCCGCCGTGGCCCGGCTGGGTGGGCACCCCGCCGACCGGGACGCCCGCCTCGGCGTCCACCTGACCGACCGGGCGTTCGGCGATCAGTCGCTCGCTGGACTGCAACAGCACCTGCCCGGCGCCGATGAACTCGAACTGGTGCTCCTCGCCGGAGGCCCCGCCGATCCCGGTCAGCCGCCGCAGGCCGCCCACCACCCCGTGCAGGTACTCGTGGTCGTAGTGGTGGCACGGCGCCGGGCAGTCCGCCCAGCCGACCAGTGCCTGCGGGTCCACCCGGATCGGCGGCTCGACGAAGTGCACCGGGCCGTTGGAGGCGGCGACGAAGCGGCCGGTGCCGATCAGGGTCAGGAAGCCCGGGATGATCGACTGCTTGAGCCGCAGCGTCGGGTCGAAGGCGAGCAGGTTGCCGGAGCGGACGGTCAGGTTGCCGTCGTCCAGGTCGTACGAGTTCAGGTCGAAGGCGCGGTCGGCCAGCAGCAGCTTGCCCCGGCCCTGGGCGACCACCCAGTCCGCCGCGTGCAGCGGCGAGTTGAAGTGCTGCCCGAGCACCCGGTCGACCATCCCGGCGCCGACGCCGCGGAAGGTGATGTCGCCGTAGTACGCGACCATCTTGCCCTTCTGCAGGAAGTAGGAGCCGTTCAGCTCGACCGCGAAGGCGTACGGGTTGACGTTGTCGTTGGCCGGCAGGCTGTACGCGTCGTGCACCACCGGGCCCCGGGCGGTGTCGTACGCGGTCGGCAGCGGGGCCTGGGGTCCGCCGAACTGCTCCTGGGCGTACGGAGGTTGGGGAGGGGGTGGCGGCACCGCGAAGCCGGGCTGGGTCGGCTGGTCGTGCGGAGACTGCCCGTACCCCCCGTACGGGGACTGCGGCGGCTGCGGAGGGTAGGACATCAGAGCTTCTCCTCGCTCGCCTGGACGTACACCGCGCCCTGCCCGGACAGCTCCAGCTGGAACGCCTCGCCCGAGCCGCGGCCGATCATCTCGCGCCAACCGATCGCCGTGGACAGCTTGTTGCGCACCTCGCCGCGGTGCGCCACGTACGCCTGCGGGTCGACGTGCACCGGTTGGCCGGGGACGATCGGCAGCTCGAAGACGCCGCCGTGGGCCATCACCGCGACCGAGCCGTGGCCTTCCAGCCGGGTGGTGAACAGCCCCTGGCCGCTGACCTGGCCGCGCACCATGCCCATCACCCCGCCCTGCGAGCCGAGGAACACGGTGGACTGCCGCAGCGTGCCCTCGAAGGCGAGCAGCCGGTCCGCCTCGACGAACAGGGTCTCGCCGGCCAGGTCGATCACGTGGACGTGGTGGCCGCCGTGGCCGAACATCACCCGGCCCTGCCCCTCCACGGTCATCAGCGGGGTGTCCTCGTTGGCGACCCGGCGGCCGATCATCGACATCACCCCGCCCTGCCCGCCGGTGATGTTCGGGGTGAACCGGACGTCCCCGGTGTACGCGAGCATCGCGCCGCGCTGGCTGAACAGCCGCTGCCCCGGTACCACCTGGGCCTCGACCATCTTCCCGTTGATCCGGGTGAAGCCCATCAGACGTCACCCCCGACGGTGGCCCGCTCCGAGGGCTGGACGTACACCAGGCCCTCGCCGGTGAACTCGATCTGCACGGCCTCGCCGCCGCCCTCACCGATCACCGTGGTCCAGCCCGCCCCCGACTTGAGGCTGCGGTGCAGGCTGCCGGTGTGCGCGATGTACGCGCCCGGGTCGACCCGCAGCGGCATGTCCTTGCCGACCCGCAGGATGACGGCCGGCCCGTTGGAGGTGACGGCGGCCCAGCCGCGGCCCTCCACCTTGGTGGTGAAGAGGCCGTTGCCGGAGGAGACGCCGTTCAGCCCGGTGAAGCTGGTGCCGGTGTGCAGGGCGGCCTCGGTGCAGAGCAGGTTGTCCGCCTCGACGTAGAGCGCCTCGCCGTCGAGGCGGACCAGGTTGATCTCGGTGGCCTGGTCGGCGAAGTAGCAGGTGCCCTGCCCCTTCACCTCCATGACGGTCATCCGCTCGCCGGTGAGGCGGCGGGTGACCATGCCGCGCAGCCCGTCCCCGCCGCCGGTGAGCTTCTTGAAGGTCATCTGACCGGTGTAGGCGACCATCGAGCCGTGCCGGGCCTTGACGGCCTCTCCGGCCAACTCGACGGCGAGCACCCGCGATCCCTGGAGTCTGAACTGTGCCACGGCCGCAATCTAGCCGTGATGGGCACGGCCGGGCGAGAGGGACGGGGCGAACCGTCACCGGGCTGTCGAAAAGCCGTCGAAAACGCGCCGGTCACGCCGGCTCGGCGCCGCTCACGCCCGCGCGTGCGCCCCGTGGCCGGGGTGCGGGACGGTGCCGGCCGCCTCCTCGACCTCCAGCAGCGAGGCCGAGTGGCGCTCCGCCTCGAAGGCCACCACGCCGCCGCGCAGGCCGAACAGCCGCTTGGAGAGCATGATCCAGAGCACCGCCGCGATGTTCAGCACCAGGGTGCAGATCTTCACCGCGCTGACGTGGTGGCTCAGCTCGTAGCCCTCCAGCGGCAGGAAGGCGGCGGTGGCGACCACGGTCAGGTACTCGGCCCAGCGCTTGTTCAGCCAGAGGCCGACCGCCTCGACGATCTCGATCACCGCGTAGGCCACCAGCGCGCCCGCGACGATCAGCAGGGTCTTCTTCTGGAAGCCGAAGGTCTTGCGGATCGTCTCGACGATCGGGGCGTGTTCGAGGTCCCAGTGGAAGTGGTCGGCGACCGGCCTGAACACCGTGAGGTCCTCGTCGAAGACCCGGTGCACCGCGTCCTGGCTGTTGGAGAACTTCCAGACGCCCCATGCGATCAGGATGATCACGATGCCGCGCAGCACCCGCTCGACGGCCAGGAAGCGCAGGATGAAGAGGTCCCGCAGCGCCTTGCCGCGCGGCACCAGCGGGGCGTTCTCCGCCGGGCCGGACCCGTGCGGGTCGCCGAGCGCGAAGTCGCCGCAGCGCAGGCAGCGCCAGGCGTCGCCGAGGGCGGTGGTGGCGTGCAGCCGGGAGGCGAGCTCGGGCTCGGCCGGCGCGTAGGTGATGTGGCCGCGCTTGGCGCAGGTCCTGCGGTTCCAGTCGCGCTTGAACATGTGGTGGCTACCCCCCGAGTGCGATGCCCGCGGCGCCCGGATCGGTGGGCGCGCGCGGCACGAGGATAGGGGGTGCGGGCGACGGATCGTCGCGCTCGGTCGCGAATCCGGGGCGCAGCTGTGACATCGGAGGGCCGGGCCGTGACATCGGACGGCAGGGGCTGTGAGATCGGGCACGGTGGCCACCCCCGGCCCGGGGCTCGGACGTGTGCTCGGCGATAATGGCCGGAAGGCTTGTGAGTCGCTTCACAAGCGTGCAAGCGTGCCCACGCCTCCGACCCCACGTATTGAGGTATCCATCGTGAACAGCAGCGCCGTCCACCGCCTGCGCCTGATCTCCGCTCCCGAGGGGATCTCCTTCATCCTGCTGCTGATCTGCTCGGTGCTGAAGCGGACCACGTCCTTCGACGCCGTCCCGGTGATGGGCATGGTCCACGGGATCCTGTTCATCCTGTACGTGGTCTTCTGGATCCAGGCGTGGCAGGCGCAGAAGTGGGACGTCAAGCGCGGCGTCCTGCTGTTCGTCCTCTCGGTGCTGCCCACCGGCGGCTTCTTCGCCGAGCGGATGCTCTCCCGTGAGGAGCGCGGCGAGCTGAAGCCCGCCGCCGCGTAGTCCCTCCCGCTCTCGTGGACGGTCGACAGGCTGCCACGGCCTCCTCTCCCAAAGGGCCGCGGCAGCCTGTCGCCGTTTCTTACCGGGAGTGGCTCAGGGGGGTCAGTTGACGTTGACCCCGCTCCAGGCCGCCGCCACCGCCTTGTACTCGGCGCTGGTGGCGCCGTACAGGTCGGACGCGGCCTTGAGGGTGCCGGTGCGGGCGGCCTTGTAGTTGGTGGTGGAGGTGAAGTAGACGGTCAGCGCGCGGTACCAGATCGCGGCCGCCTTGGTCCGGCCGATGCCGGTGACCGTCGAGCCGTTGGAGGTCGGGCTGTTGTAGCTGACCCCGTTGATCACCTTGGCGCCGCTGCCCTCGGACAGCAGGTAGAAGAAGTGGTTGGCGACGCCCGAGGAGTAGTGGACGTCCTTGTTGCCGACGCCCGAGTACCAGGAGTCGGCCGAGGCGCCGTCCTTGCTGGGCTTGTCCATGTAGCGCAGCGGGGTGCCGTTGCCGTTGATGTTGAGCTTCTCGCCGATCAGGTAGTCCGGCGGGTCGGCGGGCAGGTTGGCGTACCACTCGACCATGGTGCCGAAGATGTCCGAGGTGGCCTCGTTGAGGCCGCCGGACTCGCCCGAGTAGATCAGGCCGGCGGTGGCCGAGGTGACGCCGTGGCTCATCTCGTGGCCGGAGACGTCGATGGCGGTCAGCGGGTGGGTGTTGCTGGCACCGTCGCCGTACGTCATGCAGAAGCAGGAGTCGTCCCAGAACGCGTTGACGTAGTTCGAGCTGTAGTGGACCCGGCTGGCGGCGCCGACGCCGTTGTTCTTGATGCCGTTGCGGCCGAAGGTGCTCTTGTAGTAGTCCCAGGTGGCGGCCGCCCCGAACTGGGCGTCCACGGCGGCGGATTCGCGGTTGGAGGGCGAGCCGTTGCCCCAGGAGTTGGTGGTGTTGGCGAACAGCGTGCCGCTGCCCGAGGTGCCGCCCTTGAGGTCGGTGGTGGACTGGTTGCCCCGGGTGGCGTCCTTGAGCTGGTACGAGGTGCCGCTCTGGGTGGTGGTCAGCGTGACGGTGCCGACGTTGACGCCCTTGCCGGTGCCGGTCGCGGTCTGCACCTGCTCCTGGCTGGACAGCACCTGGCCGGTGGCGGCGTCGGTGACGACCTCCTGACGGCTCGGGGTGCCGTCGGTCCGCTCGCCGCGCACCACCGTGCGGTGGGCCAGCCGCGGGGTGCCGTCGGCGGCCCAGATCACCAGCTCGGGCGCGCCGGCGCCGTCGACCCGGCTGAGCGCGGACTCGTCCCGGTCGGCGGCCAGGCCGACGGTCGCCCGCACTGCGGCGGTGGCCCGCTCGGCGGCCTGGGGCGCGGCGAGGCCCGGGGTGAGGCTGGGCACCGACAGCTGTCCGGTGAAGGCCCGGTCCACCGAGCCGACCGAGCCGTCCGGGCGCTGGTGGACGACCAGGTCGCCGCCGAGCACCGGCAGTCCGGCGTACGTGCGCTCGTAGCGCAGGTGCCGGGTGCCGTCCTTGTCGACCACCGCGTCCTTGGCGACCAGCTGCTCCTGGCCGCCGAGGGCCAGGGCCCGGGCGAGCGGTGCGCTCTGCCCGGCGGCCAGCGCGAGCGGCGCGGCCGTCTGCCGGTCGGGCGCCGGGGCGGCGGCCTGGGCGGCGGGGACGGCGGCGATCTGGACGACCCCGGCGAGCAGGGCGGCGGCGGACAGTACCGCCGGGAGTGTCAGCTTTCGCTTCACGTACGGGGGTTCCTTCCACGAGACCCGCGGGTGCCTGCGGGTGCGCCGCGTACCGGGGCGCCGGGTTTGGCGCCGTTGGGGGCGGTAGGGCGCGGACGTGCCGCTCCCGTGCGGTTGTCGACGCCCTGCCCGTCGGGTGGGGGAGACGGGGCGTCGGACGGGAGCTTGGTCAGAAGCATGACAATCGGTGGTGGGAAAGGACAGGGCGCCTCGGGGGATTGGCCAGGAGTCGCCAGTGCCGGTACGGATGGTTCGGCTGCCGCCCATTGCCCGGAATCCGCGGTTCGTCCCGCTGGCGGGACTCCGCCAGCGGGACGGCCTTGACAGCGCCGGGGCGCCGTCAAGGCCGTACGTCAGCCGTGTGCTTCAGCCATGTGCTTCAGCCGTGCGTCAGTTGACGTTGACGCCGCTCCACGCGGACGCGACCGCGTTGTACTCGGCGCTGCCGGAGCCGTACAGGTCCGCGGCGGCCTTCAGGGTGCCGGTGCGGGCGCTCGCGTAGTTGGTGGTGGAGGTGAAGTAGACGGTCAGCGCGCGGTACCAGATCTGCGCGGCCTTGTCCCGGCCGATGCCGGTGACCGTCGAGCCGTTGGACGTGGGGCTGTTGTAGTTGAAGCCGTTGATGGTCTTCGCGCCGCTGCCCTCGGACAGCAGGTAGAAGAAGTGGTTGGCCACGCCCGAGGAGTAGTGGACGTCCAGGTTGCCGACCGAGGAGGACCAGTAGTCCGCCGAGGCGCCGTCCTTGCTGGGCTTGTCCATGTAGCGCAGCGGGGTGCCGTTGCCGTTGATGTTGATCAGCTCGCCGAGCCAGTAGTTCGGCGGGTTGGAGGGCAGGTTGGCGTAGAACTCGACCAGGCTGCCGAAGATGTCCGAGGTGGCCTCGTTGAGGCCGCCGGACTCGCCCGAGTAGTTGAGGCCCGCGGTGGCGGAGGTGACGCCGTGGGTCATCTCGTGGCCGGCCACGTCCAGCTCGGTGAGCGGGTGGGTGTTGCTGGCGCCGTCGCCGTACGTCATGCAGAAGCAGGTGTCGCTCCAGAACGCGTTGACGTAGTTGGAGCCGTAGTGGACCCGGCTGGTGGCGCCGACGCCGTTGTTCTTGATGCCGTTGCGGCCGAAGGTGTTCTTGTAGAAGTCCCAGGTGGTGGCCGCGCCGTACTGGGCGTCCACGGCGGCGGACTCCTTGTTGGAGACCAGGCCATTGCCGAAGACGTTGGTGGAGTTGGCGACCAGGGTGCCGCTGCCGGAGGTCTTGTTGCTCAGGCTGTAGGTGGACTGGCCGCCGCGGGTGGCGTCCTTGAGCTGGTACGAGGTGCCGCTCTGGGTGGTGGTCAGCGGGACGTTGCCGACGAACACGCCGGTGCCGGAGCCGGCGGCGGTCTGCACCTGCTCGTGGGTGGAGAGCACCTGGCCGGTGGCGGCGTCGGTGACCAGCAGCTGGCTGCTCGGGGTGCCGTCGGCGCGCACGCCCTCGACGGTGGTGCGGTAGGCCAGGCGCGGGTTGCCGTCGTTGGCCCAGACCACCAGCTCGGCCTTGCCGGTCTGGTGCACCGCGGTCAGCGGGGACTCGTCCTTGTCGGCGGCGATGCCTATGGTGGCCTGGACGGCGCCGGTGGCCTGGTCGGCGGCCTTGTCCGCCGGGATCTTCGGGCTGAGGCTGGGCAGGTCGAGCTTCGTCGTGACGGCCTTGTCCACGGACTTCACCGCGCCGGCCGCGCTCTGGTGGACGACCAGGTCGCCGCCGAGCACCGGCAGTCCGGCGTACGTGCGCTCGAAGCGCAGGTGCCGGGTGCCGTCCTTGTCGACCACCGCGTCCTTGGCGACGAGCTGCTCCTGGCCGCCGAGGGCCAGGGCCCTGGCCAGCGGACCGGACTGGCCGCCGGCCAGGGCGATCGCGGCGGCGTGCTGGTCGGCGGCCTGCACCGCGGCGACGGGGGTCGCGCCGGCCGTGGCGGCGGTGCCCGCCTGGACGATCCCGGTGAGCAGGGCGGTGGCGGAGAGTACGGCGACTGCTGCGAGCTTTCGCTTCACGGACGAGTCCTTCCGGGAAACCGCGTCTGGGCGCGGTCGCGCCGCGTTCCGGGGGCCGGGATCGGCACCTTCGGGGCGGAACGGGCGCTGACGTGCGAGGACCCCGAGCGGTCGTGCGGCTGCCACCGGTTGGGTGGGGGTGGTGGCTACCGAACGGGGTTGGCGGAAAGCATGACAATCGAGCAAATCAAATGACAGGTCTTGCTCATGAATTGGCCAAGGCCCGCCAAGACAAAGGATTGTGAACGGAAGGACAAAGCGGACTTCCCGCCCTGTCTTTCAGCGGGTTCCGGTCCGAACCGAGGCCTGATAGTGCGGCGTTGGGTCGTTCGACGGCCAACCCCGGTGCGCCCGGAGCCCGTTGCCGGGCGTTCACACCGGCGCAATGTCCAGGTATGGACCTGGCCGTCCGATTGGCGGGTTCCCGCCACGCGTCGCGCTTGTCCACCATCAGGACGGCTGGTAGCGCGCGTCCCGCGCGCCGGTACGGTAAGGAGGTGGCCAAGCCCCTCGCACTCGACTTCGATCCGATCGCCCGCGCCGACGAACTGTGGACCCGCCGCTGGGGCGGAGTCCCCTCGATGGCGGCGATCACCTCGATCATGCGCGCCCACCAGATCCTGCTCTCCCGGGTCGACGCGGTGCTCAAGCCGTACGGGCTGACCTTCGCCCGCTACGAGGCGCTGGTGCTGCTGACCTTCAGCCGGACCGGCGAGCTCTCGCTGTCCAAGATCGGCGAGCGGCTGATGGTCCACCCGACCAGCGTCACCAACACCGTCGACCGGCTGGAGCGGGCCGGCCTGGTCGCCCGCCGCCCCAACCCGCTGGACGGCCGCGGGGTGCTCGCCGCGATCACCGAGCGCGGGCGCGAGGTGGTCGAGGAGGCCACCCGGGAGCTCATGGCGATGGAGTTCGGGCTGGAGGAGTACGGCCCCGAGCAGTGCCGCCAGGTGTTCGAACTGCTCAGGCCGCTGCGGATCGCGGCCGGCGACTTCTCCGAGCCGGACGAGGGGGCTGCGCAGGAGCGGCCGTGAGGACGGCTACCCTCGTGGGAGCGGTGCGCGGATCCGGGCGTACCGGCCGAAACTGCCGAGCGAGGCGAGGAAGAGTATGAAGGCGACCCCCCTGCTGGGCTGGTACCGCGGCCTGGCCATTGCGACCGGTACGGCCCTGCTGGTGTTCTGCGGCTTCATGATCGCGAAGTACGGCTTCGACGCCGCCAAGGACGTGACCACCTACGTCGCGATGCTGCACGGCTACCTGTACATCGGGTACTTCGTGGTGACCTTCCTGCTCGGGCAGAAGCTGAAGTGGCCGGTCGGCCGGCTCGTGCTGACCCTGGCCGCGGGCTGCATCCCGTTCCTCTCCTTCGTCTTCGAGCGCAAGGTGGCCCACGAGGCCGCCGCGAAGCTCCCGGCGGGCGAGGGCGCCCGCCAGGCGGCGGGCGTCTGAACCCGGGCACCACGTACCGGGGCATTCCGTACCGGAGCGTCCCTTCCCCGACCGGGGGAGGGACGCTCCCGGCGTTTCGGGGCCTTTGTCCGTCGACAACTACTAGGACGTCCGAGTAAATTACTAGGACGTCCTAATAGCTGTGCCGCCCGGTGGCGAGGCGGCCGTACGGAGCGGAGTTCGGCCCATGGACGCCGAGGAGATCGAGCGCGGACGGCAGCGCTGGCAGCAGCGGTACGACAAGGCCCGCAAGCGGGACGCGGACTTCACCACCCTCTCCGGCGACGAGGTCGAGCCGGTGTACGGCCCCGCCCCCGGGCAGGCCTACGAGGGCTTCGAGCGGATCGGCTGGCCGGGCGAGTACCCGTACACCCGCGGACTGCACCCCACCGGCTACCGGGGCCGCACCTGGACCATCCGCCAGTTCGCCGGCTTCGGCAACGCGCAGCAGACCAACGAGCGCTACCGGATGATCCTGGAGGCGGGCGGCGGCGGCCTCTCGGTCGCCTTCGACATGCCCACCCTGATGGGCTACGACTCGGACGACCCGCGCTCGCTCGGCGAGGTCGGCCACTGCGGCGTGGCCATCGACTCGGCCGCCGACATGGAGGTGCTGTTCAACGGCATCCCGCTCGGCGAGGTCACCACCTCGATGACGATCAGCGGCCCGGCCGTCCCGATCTTCTGCATGTACCTGGTGGCCGCCGAGCGCCAGGGCGTGGACCCGGCGGTGCTCAACGGCACCCTCCAGACGGACATCTTCAAGGAGTACATCGCGCAGAAGGAGTGGCTCTTCGCCCCCGAGCCGCACCTGCGCCTGATCGGCGACCTGATGGCCCACTGCGCCCAGGGCATCCCGGCCTACAAGCCGCTGTCCGTCTCCGGCTACCACATCCGCGAGGCCGGGGCGACGGCCGCGCAGGAGCTGGCGTACACCCTCGCGGACGGCTTCGCCTACGTCGAGCTGGGCCTGTCCCGCGGCCTGGACGTGGACGTCTTCGCGCCGGGCCTGTCCTTCTTCTTCGACGCGCACCTGGACTTCTTCGAGGAGATCGCCAAGTTCCGCGCCGCGCGCCGGATCTGGGCCCGCTGGATGCGCGACCGCTTCGGCGCCAAGACCGACAAGGCGCAGTGGCTGCGGTTCCACACCCAGACCGCCGGCGTCTCGCTCACCGCGCAGCAGCCGTACAACAACGTGGTGCGCACCGCCGTCGAGGCGCTCTCCGCGGTGCTCGGCGGCACCAACTCGCTGCACACCAACGCGCTGGACGAGACCCTGGCGCTGCCCTCCGAGCAGGCCGCCGAGATCGCGCTGCGCACCCAGCAGGTGCTGATGGAGGAGACCGGCGTCACCAACGTGGCCGACCCGCTGGGCGGCTCCTGGTACGTCGAGGCGCTGACCGACCGGATCGAGCAGCAGGCCGAGGCGATCTTCCGGCGGATCCTCGACAAGGGCCGGGAGGACCACGAGATCGGCCCGATCACCTCCGGCATCCTGCGCGGGATCGAGGAGGGCTGGTTCACCGGGGAGATCGCCGAGGCGGCCTTCCAGTACCAGCAGGCGGTGGAGAAGGGCGAGAAGCGCGTGGTCGGCGTCAACTGCCATCCGCGCAGTGTCACCCCCGAACTGGAGATCCTGCGGGTCAGCCACGAGGTCGAACGCGAGCAGGTGCGGGTGCTGGGCGAGCGCAAGGCGGCCCGGGACGACGCGGCGGTGCGGGCCGGGCTGGACGCCATGCTCGCGGCGGCGCGCTCGGGCGAGTCGATGATCCCGCCGATGCTGGATGCGGTGCGGGCCGAGGCCACCCTGGGCGAGATCTGCAACGCGCTGCGGCAGGAGTGGGGGACGTACCAGGAGAACGCGATGTTCTGACAGTGCGAAGTGGGCCGCCCCGTACGGAAGTCCGTGCGGGGCGGCTTCGTCGTGCGCTCGGGCCGTCGTGAGCTCAGGCCGCGGTGAGCGGCCCGAGCAGCAGGTCGGTGAAGCGGCGGGTCCACTCGGGGGTGATCGGCTCGCCGCTGACCAGGACGCGGTGCTCGACCGTGCCCGCGATGGTGTCGAAGATGATGTCGACCTCCTCGCGGGCGCCCTCGGCGTCGGTGTCCGGTTCGAGTTCGCCGCGGGCCTGGGCGGCCGCCCGGCCCTGCCGGACCAGGCGCTTCTGCGGGTCCACGATCGCCTCGCGGATCCGGCGGCGCAGCTGCGGGTCGCGGGTGCCCTCGGCGAACAGCGCGAGCAGGGCGGCCTGGGTCTCCGGGCGGGCCAGCAGGTCGGCGAACTGGGTCACCACGGCCTCGATGTCGGACCGCAGATCGCCGAGGTCGGGCATCACCAGTTCGTCGAAGAGGCTGGCCACGGCGTCGACCACGAGTTCGTTCTTGGAGGGCCAGCGGCGGTAGAGGGTGGTCTTGGCGACCTTGGCACGGGTCGCGACGTGGCCCATGGTCAGCCCGCCCCAGCCGAGTTCGGCGAGGGTCTCGCGGGTGGCGTCGAGGATCGCGAGGTCGGCGGCGGCGCTGCGCGGGCGGCCCTTGGCCCGGGACGCGGTCGCCCCGCCCCGGATCGTGCTGTCCCGGACGGCGCGGTCCGGGCTCGCGGAGGGCTGGGCGGCCGGCACCGGGTCTCCTTGCGATTTACTGGTAAGTAACTTGGGTGGGGCTGGTAACGGTAGCGACTGTTCGGCGATTCGGGCAGCCGGGCGGGCCGGGAAAGTGGGGCAGCTCACGTCCCCGAACCGTCGGTGGGGCTTGCGGCCGGGGCACCGGCTCCAGTTACGCTACGACCCGTAGCGAAAGCAGTGACAACCAGGCGCCGCGTCCCGTGGGACGGGAGCGGCGCGGGTGCGGGTGGGGATCCGCGCCGAACGGTTCAGGCTACCGGGGGAGGGCGGCGCCGTCCGGGAACCCGCACCGCGCAGCCCGCGCGGGGCGAACTTCCGGAGGTTGGTGCCCGCGAGCAGCGCGGACGGGGGAGGATGGTGCCATGCAGCCACGGAATTCGCGTCTCAACAGCTCCGCCCTGCGCGGTGCGGTCGACCTCGCCGCAGTGAAGGCGGCCGGCGAGGCCGCCCAGAAGGCCGAGCAGGCCCGGGCCGAGCGGGCCCGTCAGGCGGCCGCCGCCGAAGCGTCCGGCGTCGCCCCAGCCCAGCCCGCCTACCAGCTCGTCATCGACGTCACCGAGGACACCTTCGAGGCCGAGGTCGTCCAGCGCTCCACCGAGGTGCCGGTCGTCATCGACTTCTGGGCCGAGTGGTGCGGCCCCTGCAAGCAGCTCAGCCCGATCCTGGAGGGCCTGGCCGAGGAGTACGCCGGCCGCTTCGTGCTCGCCAAGATCGACGTGGACGCCAACCAGCTGATCGCCCAGCAGTTCGGCATCCAGGGCATCCCGGCCGTGATGGCTGTGGTGGCCGGTCAGCTGGTGCCGCTGTTCCAGGGCGCGGAGAGCGCCGCCAACGTCCGCAAGGTCCTGGACCAGCTGATCCTGGTCGCCGAGCAGCGCTTCGGCGTGGCCGGCGGCGCGGTCGCCCCGGGCGAGGCCCCGGCCGCCGCCCCGCAGCGGCCCGAGGACCCGGCGCTGTCCGCCGCGCACGACGCGCTGGACGCCGGTGACCTGGGCGGTGCCATCCAGGCGTACCGGAACGTGCTGGTCGACCAGCCGGGCAACACCGAGGCCAAGCTGGGCCTGGCCCAGGCCGAACTGCTCAAGCGGATCGAGGGCCTGGACCTCCAGACCGTCCGGACGGCGGCGGCCGCCGACCCGAAGAACGTCGAGGTCCAGCTCCAGGCGGCCGACCTGGACCTGGTCGGCGGTCACGTCGAGGACGCCTTCGGGCGCCTGGTGGACACCGTCGGGCGGACGGCCGGCGAGGACCGGGACACCGCCCGGCTGCGTCTGCTGGAGCTGTTCGAGGTGATCGGCCCGGAGGACCCGCGCGTCGTCGCGGCCCGTACGGCGCTGGCCCGCGTGCTGTTCTGAGCCCGGCCCAAGTCCGGTGCCTGGCACGGCGGATGACCTGCGGTGTCGCCTGGTGATTTGGCGACAATCCGGTCAACCGGACAGAGGTTTACCAAATCTTGATTTCACCCGTGGGTGGTCACGCAATGTGACCACCCACGGGTGTTTCGCTGGTGTTTCCGGCGGATTTCGTCGCCACGATTCCTTCAAGGCGTCACACACTGTGCAACTCGGGCGAATTCCATGATCAACGCCACCTGCTGTTGCATTACCCGTCAGTAAGCAACCCCTTGTGCTTCGCCGGGGATTCAAGCAGCATCGGCCACGCCCGGTCCCAGACTCCACACCCTCCGACAGCCGGTCGGCCACGAGGAGCGCGGGATCCCCACCGGGCGATCCGTCGGCCCCGGCCGACGGTAGGGAGGGCAGGGGGGTATCCGCGGTCCCACGGCGGTTCCTGTCCTCGACCGGCCGCGCGGTCCCGTGCGGTCGCTGGTTGTCGCTCGGGGGTGATCGCCGATGTCGCCGGTCCGACCCGTCGTCCCGCAAGGACGGCCGGTGCGGGGACGGGAGTGCCGCAGTGCGCAGGCCGCTCCCGCGTCCGACGACGCCCACGGCTTTCTCCGCTACCGAGGACGTAGCTCTCTCCCATCCCAGGCCCCCACCGGTGCGGGACGCGCCGCCGGGAGCCGGAGATGTACGTCCTAGAAGGAGGACTCGCATGTCCCAGACCTACGGCAAGACCCGCTGGAAGCGCTTCGCCCTGGTGATGGTGCCGAGCATCGCGGCCACCGCCGCGGTGGGCGTCTCGATCGCGAACAGCGCGCTGGCGGCTTCGTTCAGCGTGTCCGGCCAGAGCTTCAAGGTCACGACGCCGGAGCTGCACGGCAGGAACTTCGCCCAGTTCGGCTCGATCGACGTGGAGACGAACGGCACTCCGCACCCGGTCGCCGTCTCGGCCTTCGACGAGGCCACCATCAAGGGCCTCTGCCAGTCCGTGGTGACCGACCCCAACGTCATCCCCGGCCTGCCGTGGAAGCTGCCCAAGATCATTCTGCGCCTGGAGGCGGGCAACAGCGACGACGTCAAGAAGCAGGTCTACGCCAAGAACCTGCTGATCGACCTCGACCAGCTGAACGCGGACGCCGAGTTCAGCAACATCAACATCGGCCAGGACGCCTCGACCCTCAAGGGCGAGGCCACCCAGGGCTGGAAGTCCAAGCTCGGCGGCCTGCCGTCCGGCGCGACCGGCTTCGCCCAGGCCGCCGACAAGGCCGATCTGTACAACGTCCAGCAGCAGGCCTGGGCCACCTCGGCCGGCACCTTCAAGCTCTCCGGTCTGAAGCTCGCGCTGCACACCGACGGTACCGGCGAGTGCTACTAGGCCGTTGACGGCGGCGGACCGGGCCCGGCCCGCCCGCTCTGACGGCACCCGTGGGACCGGGGGCGGCGCGTGCGCCGCCCCCGGATCCCGCGTCTCGTCCATCCCTCGTTCACACCATCGAGGAGCTGCACCGTGTCCAGCGCCCTTGCCCCATACCGGCCCGCCGAGCACGAGAACCCCGCCCAGTGGGTGCGCCGGGTGTTCCGTACGTTCCGTCGGACGCGGCCGTTCTACGGCGGTCTGCTGGCCATGATCGCCGGCCTCCCGATCATGTACTTCCCGTACGCCAAGCTCTCGTTGGGCGGCATGACGGTGGCCATGGCCACCACGGGGGGCGCCGGGGCGCTGATCATCGGCGTGCTGCTGATCGTGCTCGGGCTGACCGCGTGGTTCCAGCCGGCCGTGCGGATCTTCGCGGGCATCGCCACCATCCTGCTGACGCTGGTCTCGATCCCGGTCTCCAACCTGGGGGGCTTCGGACTGGCCATCCTGCCGGGTCTGATCGGCGGCGGGCTGATGGTCTCCTGGGCGCCGCTGCCGGAGCCCGCGGCGCAGACGGCGGCCAAGGGCCGGCGCCGACGCCGGGGCAAGGACGGTGCCGAGGACGCGGCGGCCGGGAACGCCGTGGCGCAGAGCGTCGCCGCCGAGGCCGCGCCCGCTGCCGAGGCCGAGCCTGGCGTCGAGGCCGCGCCCGCCGTCGAGGCGCCCACCACCAAGCTGCCCGCCCAGGCCGTGCCGCAGCAGGCCGGCGCCGTGGACCAGGAGGAGGCACGGTGACCGAGCCGGCCGAGCAAGCCGACGGTACGACCGTTCCCGCGCAGCGCTCCGGCCGGCACGCGGCCCCGCGCACGCCGGTACGGGCCCGGCTGAGAGGCCGGGCGCTGGCGATGGCCGCGGTGCCGACCGCCCTGCTGATGGCCGCCGCCTACACGCCCAACCCGGCGCTCGCCGAGTCCACGGCGGGCAAGCCCTGCGGCAACGCGCCGGTCGCCGTGCCGGACGTCGCGCCGATCGAGACGCCCGTCCCCAAGAGCGAGCTGCCCGAGCCGCCGCCCGGCCCGGCGGGCACTCCCGACACCG
>NZ_JAFLNG010000699.1 GCF_017427025.1 Streptomyces sp. FH025 | reverse complement strand
CACTCTGCGTTGCTATTTGCTCATGGCCCGCCTGTCGCGCGCGGCCGGTTCCGATCGGCGCCGCCGGGCCGTTCCGGCGGGGTGCGCGGGAGGCGGTGGGCGGGGTACGGGGACGGTGGTCCGACCGGGCCCCGGGCGGGCCGCCGGTTCATCTCCGTGACCCCGTTTCGTCAATTCTTCGCCGAATAGCCCCCCGCCCGGGTGAACGTTTTTATCCACAACCCACGAGTTATCCACAGGCAATCGGAACGTGGATGACGTAATCCGGATCTCCCCCCACCGTGATGGTCGACGGCGGTCGCCGGGCAGGGCCTCATCCCCCTCTTCCAGAGGTCTGCCGGGCGACCGTCCGTCGGAACCGTCCGACGTGCGCCGTGGCCGCCCTGGTGGCCGGCGGCGCAGAGGGGAGACCACCATGTCGACGCCGATCGCCGACCACATCACCGCCGAGGGCCCCGGGGCCGGCGGGCCGCTCATCGTCACCGAGGACGAGGGCCTGGCCGAGCACCTGCTGCGGGTCTGCGCGGCGGCGGGCACCGAGCCGAGGCTGATCCGGGGCGCGCCGCCGACGCGTGAGCTCTGGGAGAGCGCCCCGTTGGTCCTGGTCGGGGACGACCAGGCGGTGCGCTGCGCCGGGATGGGCAGACGCGGCGGCGTGCTGCTCCTCGGGCTGGACCTGGACGACCCCGGGGTGTGGGTCAGAGCGGTCCGACTCGGCGCCGAGCACGTGCTGTTCCTGCCCGACGCTGAGGCCTGGCTGCTCGACCGGATCGCGGATGCGGCCGAGGGCATCGGTTCCCCGGCGGTCACCGTCGCGGTGCTCGGCGGCCGGGGTGGGGCCGGGGCCTCGACGTTGGCCTGTGCCCTCGCGGTCTCGGCCGCGCGGACGGGCCGGCGGACCATGCTGATCGACGGCGATCCGCTGGGCGGCGGCCTGGACATCCTGTTCGGTGGCGAGGCGGCCCGCGGGCTGCGCTGGCCCGATCTGGCCGGTTCGCGCGGGCGGGTGAGCGGAGCCGACCTGGCGCGGGCGCTGCCGGCCCTCAAGCGGCTCTCTGCGCTGTCCTGCCTGTCCTGGGACCGCGGCGACACCCTCACGGTGCCGCCGGAGGCCATGCGCAGCGTGCTGGCCGCCTCCCGGCGGCGCGGCGGGCTGGTGGTGGTCGACGTGCCGCGCCATCTCGACGCGGCCGCCGGGCAGGCGCTGGATCAGTCCGACCTGGCTCTGCTGGTGGTCCCGGCCGAGTTGCGCGCGGTGGCGGCCGCCGACCGGGTCGCGGCGGCGGTCCGGATGCGGCTCGGGGACGTCCGGGCCGTGGTGCGGCCGGTGCGGGTCGGCGGGCTCCCCGCACATCGGATCGCCCGCGGGCTGCGGTTGGAGCTGGCGGGGGAGTTGGAGCCGGAGCCGGGCCTGGCCGAGGACGTCGAGAAGGGCGTCCCTCCGGGCATCCGGGAGAGCGGCCCGCTCGCGCGCTTCTGCGCGACCTTCCTGAACGAGGTGCTGCCGCCGGTGTCGGCGGTCGGAGGAGGTGTGTACTGATGGTCCGTCTGCGTAGGACAGGTCTCCGTAGTGGTGCGCCGGGCCCGGGCGACGGTGCGCGGGAGCACCGGCCGCTCAGGAGCGTGCCGCCGCCCGGCGGGCCTCCTGAGGCCGAGCACGGGCCCTGCCCGTACGGCCGTACGGCCCGGGAGGCCCGGACGGCCGAGCTGGTGGACGCGGTGCGGCTGCGGCTGGCCGAATCGGGGGCAGCCCCGACGGCGGGCTCGGTCGCGGCGGTGCTGCGGGCCACCCGGCCGCCGCTCGGCGGGGACGAGGTGCTGGACACCGTGCGCTCGCTGCGCGCCGAACTGGTGGGTGCGGGCCCGCTGGACCGGTTGCTGGCGGCGCCCGACGTCACGGATGTCCTGGTGAACGGTCCGGACGAGGTGTGGGTCGACCGTGGCGGCGGCCTGCACCGAGCCACCGGAGTCCGGTTCGCCGACGCCGAGGCGGTGCGACGGCTGGCCCACCGGCTGGCCACCGCGGCCGGGCGGCGCCTGGACGACGCCAGGCCCTGGGTGGACGCCCGGCTGCCGGACGGCACCAGGTTGCACGCGGTGCTGCCGCCGATCGCGGCGGGCTGCACGCACATCTCGCTGCGGGTGTGCCGACCCCGGCCGTTCACGCTCGACGAGTTGGTGGCGGGCGGGGCGCTGCCGCCGGAGGGCGCCGACCTGCTGGCCGGCATCGTGCGGGCGCGGCTGTCCCTGCTGGTCTCCGGCGGCACGGGATCGGGAAAGACCACCCTGCTCGCGGCGCTGCTCGGCCTGGTCGGGCCGGACGAGCGGATCGTCATCGCCGAGGACTCCGCCGAACTGCGGCCGGCCCACCCGCACGTGGTCCGGCTGCAGAGCAGACCGCCCAACCAGGAGGGCCTGGGGGAGTTCACTCTGCGGGACCTCGTCCGGCAGGCGCTGCGGATGCGGCCGGACCGCCTGGTGATCGGCGAGGTGCGCGGGGCCGAGGTCTCGGACCTGCTGGCCGCGCTCAACACCGGGCACGAAGGAGGTTGCGGCACCGTCCACGCCAACACCGCGGCGGACGTGCCGGTCCGGCTGGAGGCGCTGGGCTCGCTAGCCGGGCTCGATCGACCGGCGCTGCACAGCCAACTGCGGGCCGCGCTGGACGTGGTGGTGCACCTGGTCCGGGATCCGGGCTCGGGGCGGCGTCGGGTGGCGGAGGTCCACACGCTGGCCGGGGACCGCGACGGGCTGGCCGTGACCACTCCTGCGGTGGCCTTCCCGGCGGCGGGCGGCCTGGTGCCCGGGGTGGGCTGGGAGCGGCTGGTCGGGCTGCTGGCCTCGCGCGGGGTGGTGCTCGGAGCGCCGCCCGGGGCGGGGGCGCCGTGACGGCGGTGGCGGCGCTGGCGTCGGCGGGGCAGGCGGCACGGGAGCTGCGGCTGGTGGAGCTCGGGTTCGTATCGCTGCTGACCGGGTGTGCGGTGGGCGCGGTGGCGCTGCTCGGGGTGTGGAGCAGGAAGGGGCGATGACATGGAGGTCGGTGACATGACGGTTGACGGCGTGAGGCAGGGTCAGTTCGCGCTCTGCTGGGTGGCGGTGCTGTGTCTGCTGGCGGCCGCCGGGTGGCGAGCGGTGCAGGAGCAGCTGCCGGGTGGGCGGCGATCCAGGCTGGTACTGGCGGGCAGCGGTCCTCCGGTGCGCGGGCCGGGCCCGGCGATGACGGGGCGTGCCAAGGTGCGAATCCAAGCCGCCCTGGTGCCCGAACTTCTGATCATCCCGGTCGGGTTGGCCGCGGGGCAGGCCACCGCCTCGCCGGTTCCGGTACTTGCGGCGGGTCTGGCCGTCCTGCCGTTGCGGCGGTGGCGGGTGCGGCGACGCCTGGCGGCCGAGGCGGGGCAGCGGGCCGCCGCCGTGGCGGAGCTCTGCGCCGCGCTGGCCGGGGAGTTGCGCAGCGGCTCGACGCCGGAGCAGGCGCTGCACCTGGTCACGGCGAGGCTCGCCGCGGACCCGGACGGGCTGCGCAGGCTCGGCGAGGAGCCGGTGGCCCGGCTGGCGGCGGGTCGCTACGGCGGGGACGTTCCCGAAGCGCTCCATCTGCTGGCCGAACTGCCGGGCGGCAGCGGGGCGGCGGCCATCGCGGCCTGCTGGCGGGTGGCCTCCGACGGTGGATCGGGGTTGGCCGCCGCGCTGGACCGGGTCGCGGAGGCGTTGCGCGGGGAGCGGGCACTGGCGGAGGAGATCGCAGGGGAGCTGGCCGGGCCGCGAACGACGATCGCGGTGCTGGCCGCACTGCCGGGTGCCGGGCTGCTGCTGGGCGGCGGGCTCGGAGCCCGCCCGCTGGACGTCCTGCTGCATACGTCCGCCGGGCTCGGTTGCCTGGCGGCGGGGGCGGTCCTGGAGGGGCTGGGCGTGCTCTGGACGGCCCGCATCGTCAGGTCCGCCGCCCGGGGGGGCGCTGGAGGCGCCTCGGGCGTCCAGGGGCGGCCTGCGGGTTCCGTCCTC
>NZ_JAFLNG010000698.1 GCF_017427025.1 Streptomyces sp. FH025 | reverse complement strand
CGGGGCGGCGCCTACACCCCCGGCGACGGCATGCTCGCCTGGCTGCCGTTCCGCCCCACCATCCGGATGCGGCTCACCCTGCTCTACGGCGGGATGTTCCTCATGGCGGGCGTGGTGCTGCTGCTGCTGATGTACTTCTTCTTCAACCAGGCACTGGACTACGTCGCGCCGCCGCCGCTGAGCGGCCTCACCGTCGTCGACCGCAACGGCCTGGCCACCAGCAGCAGCCAGCTCAACGACCTGCTCGCCAGCCGGCACCAGGCGGCCGCCAACGTCGCGCTGAACACCCTGCTGCGCAAGTCCCTCACCATGCTGGTCTGCCTCGCCGTGATCGCCTTCGTGGCCGGCTACGCGATGGCCGGCCGGGTGCTGCGCCCGCTCGGCCGGATCACCCGCACCGCCCGTGACGTCGCCTCCTCCGACCTGCACCGGCGGATCGAGCTGGACGGCCCGGACGACGAGCTCAAGGAGCTCGCCGACACCTTCGACGAGATGCTGGACCGGCTGGACCGCTCCTTCGACTCCCAGCGCCGCTTCGTCGCCAACGCCTCGCACGAGCTGCGCACCCCGCTGGCGATCAACCGCACCCTGCTGGAGGTCCAGCTCTCCGACCCGGCCGCCTCGCAGGACCTCCAGCAGCTGGGCAAGACCCTGCTGGCCACCAACGAGCGCAGCGAGCAGCTGGTCGAGGGCCTGCTGCTGCTCGCCCGCAGCGAGAACGAGCTGACCGACCGCCGCCCGGTGGAGCTGTCCGAGGTGGCCACCAGGGCGCTGGAGCAGACCAGGGGCGAGGCCGACAAGCGCGAGGTCGAGCTGCGCTCGAAGCTCGACCCGGCCGTGGTCGCGGGCAACGGCGTGCTGCTCGAACGCCTCGCGCTCAACCTGCTGCAGAACGCCGTGCGCTACAACACCGCGGGCGGCTGGATCGAGCTGGCCACCACCGCGGTGCCCGGCGGCGGTGAGCTGGTGGTCTCCAACACCGGTCCGGTGGTGCCCGGGTACGAACTGGAGCACATCTTCGAGCCGTTCCGCCGGATCAAGGGCGCCGACCGCACCCGCAGCGACAAGGGGGTCGGGCTGGGTCTGTCCATCGTCCGTTCGGTGGTGCGCGCCCACGGCGGCACCATCGAGGCCACCCCGCGCGCCGGCGGCGGTCTCACCATGCGGGTGCGCATCCCCGCCCCGTAACGGCCCCCGGCGCCGCCGCGTTCCGCGGACGACCGTTTTCAGCCGCCCCCGTCAGGCCCGTCAAGACGACATAAGGCCTGGCGGGGGCGGCTTGTCATTTCCGGCCCGAGCAACTTACGGTGTCGTAACCTACGCAACCGTAAGTGCGCTCGCCGGTGTGCTCACCGATGGGTCCGTACGACGTGTGCCCGCCCAACGCGCCCGTCCCGCGCGTGCCGTCCCCCAGGAGCAAGACCGTGACCATCGCCCCTGTGCAGAGCAGCGCCTCGCTCGGATCGAGCGGCTGGACCGACGCGCGGCTGATCCTGGCCCTCGAAGAGGCCGTGGAGAAGGAGCTCAACCGCCACCTGGGCGTGGCCAGGGAGTGGATGCCGCACGAGTTCATCCCGTGGAGCCAGGGCCGCGACTTCGACGGCGTGCTGGGCGGCGAGGCCTGGGACGTCGAGCAGTCGAAGGTGACCGCGCTCGGCCGGGTCTCGCTGGTGGTCAACCTGCTGACCGAGGACAACCTCCCCAGCTACCACCACGAGATCGCGACCATGTTCGGCCGCGAGGGCGCCTGGGGCACCTGGGTGCACCGCTGGACCGCCGAGGAGGGTCGGCACGGGATAGCGATCCGCGACTACCTGCTCGCCACCCGGGCCGTCGACCCGGTGGAGCTGGAGCGGGCCCGGATGAACCACATGTCCGAGGGCTTCGAGTCCGACAACGCGCACAGCATGCTGCACTCGGTCGCGTACGTGGCCTTCCAGGAGCTCGCGACCCGCATCGCGCACCGCAACACCGGCCGGCACGCCGGGGACCCGCTGTGCGAGCAGCTGCTGGCGAAGATCGCCAACGACGAGAACCTGCACATGGTCTTCTACCGGAACCTGCTGAAGGCGGCCCTGGAGATCGCCCCCGACCAGGCCATGCGGGCCGTCGCGGACGTGGTCACCAACTTCCGGATGCCCGGCCACGGCATCCCCGGTTTCGAGCGCGCCGCCGCGCAGATCGCCCTCGGCGGGGTGTACAACCTGCGCATCCACCACGACGAGGTGCTGCAGCCGGTGCTGCGCCACCTGCGCGTGATGGAGGTCGGCGGCCTCGGCCCGGAGGGGCTGCTGGCGCAGAACGAGCTGGGCGTCTTCATGGACGGGCTGGACGCGCAGGCGCGCAAGTTCGAGGAGCGCCAGGCCGCGATCCTGGCGCGCCGCGAGGCCGCGCGGCGTAAGACCGACTAAGGTGCCCCGGGGCGCCCCGTCGGGGTGCCCCGGGTCCTTCGCCGAGCGGTCGGAGTGGGTGGATTTTCCGTGGTTTGCCCCGGAAGATTCTGAACGTGACCAAGCTCACATCGTGTCGCTGCGCGGCGTCGGGCAACCTCGGAGAGTGACTGAGTCGCCGGTGGTATCGATCGCCGTCCGTGACCGGAATCCGGTCCGCGGACGGTCCGCAGGATTGGTCGGCATCGCTGGTGGGCAAGGGATTTGGCGGACACCAGTACGGCTCCCGCTCACTGTGCGTCGTCGGTTCGGAAGGCCCGGAGCCGGTCGGCGATGGCCCAGCGTGAGGCCTTTCTCGGCCCCGGAGGTCACCCCAACGGAGCCCTGGCTGAGTGTCGATTGAGTAACAGGGCTTGAAGTAAGGCAAAATCTCCGCCTCGGGTCGGGCACAAGACCGACCCCCCATGCGTTACGTGCGCTGGAGATACCGCACACACCGCACAACCCGGAGGGGGAGAGCGAAAAATGGCAACCGACTACGACACCCCACGCAAGACCGACGACGAGCTCAACGAAGACAGCATCGAGGAGCTCAAGGCTCGGCGGAACGACAAGGGCGGCGGCTCTGTCGACGTCGACGAGTTCGACGCCGCCGAGGGCATGGAGCTCCCCGGCGCCGACCTCTCGAACGAGGAGCTCGCGGTCCGCGTGCTGCCGAAGCAGGCCGATGAGTTCACCTGCATGAGCTGCTTCCTGGTGCACCACCGCAGCCAGCTCTACAGCGAGAAGAACGGCAACCCGATCTGCCGGGACTGCGGCGCCTGAGCACCACGGTGGGCAGGGCAGTACGGTTCCCGCGGCTCCCGCGGGACCGGCACGACGCCCCTTCCGGCCCCGGGCAGCGGGGCCGGACGGCAGGTCCGAGGACCGTCCGTACGGACGGTCCCGGGAGGACGGAGTCGGTCGACACAACGTCGATCTGGACAAAGTCGTAGGGACGGTCCCGCAGTAGCGGAACCGTCCCTCTCCGTTTCTCGGCTCTTCCGTTCTCCGGGTCCTTCCGAGTCCCGGGAGTCCCGGAATCCCGGAATCCCGGGACTCCCGGCGCTCCGGCCCTCGCGGCCCGGAGCGCGCCCCTTAGGTACGGGCGCCGCGCCGGGCCTCCTCCAGGGCGTCCGCCAGCTTCATCGGCGAGCGGGTGGACAGGTAGAGGTAGGGCGTCGGGTCGGCCGGATCGCTCACCTCGACCCGCAGCGCGGTCGGGACGTAGCTGCGCAGCAGCATGAAGGCGCGGGGATCGGCCTTCGGACCGCGCCAGGCCGCCGCCTCGGCGGGGCTCAGCGCCTGGGCGGCGCCCAGCGCGTCCACCGGGATGCGGGCCGGTCCGGCCACCAGCGAGCCCTGCACCACGCGGATCCGGGCAGAGCCGTAGCTGCTGATCGCCACCGCGCCGGCGGCGATGCCGACCACCAGGCCCACCAGGGCGGCCACGCCGCTGACCCGGATCAATATCAGCGCGAGGGTGAGACCGACAGCGACCGGAAGCAGCCACCAGGAGCGCGGCACCGTGAGGCGTTCGTCGTACATGCCCTCCATTGTGGGCGTCCTGACGCCCGG
>NZ_JAFLNG010000697.1 GCF_017427025.1 Streptomyces sp. FH025 | reverse complement strand
CGGCGAGTACACCTACTTCGACGACCCCGACGGAGCCACCCGCTTCGAGGAGCGCAACGTCCTCTACGCCTACGGCCCCGAACGGCTGGTGATCGGCAGGTACTGCGCCCTCGCCACCGGAACCCGCTTCCTGATGGCCGGAGCCGCCCACCCGACCATCGGCGTTTCCACCTTCCCCTTCACGATGTTCGGAGGCAGCTGGACCGAGCAGACCCTCGACATCGTCACGGGCCTGCCCAGCCGCGGCGACACCGTGGTCGGCAACGACGTCTGGTTCGGCTACGGCGCCACCGTCCTGCCCGGAGTCCGGATCGGCGACGGCGCGATCATCGCGGCCGGTGCGATGGTCACCGCCGACATCGAGCCCTACACGATCGTCGGCGGCAACCCCGCCCGCCCGATCCGACGCCGCTTCGACGACACCGACATCGACCGCCTGCTCCGCGCGGCCTGGTGGGACTGGCCGGTCGAGCTCGTCACCGAGCACGTCCGCACCATCATGTCCGGCACCCCAGCCGACATCGAGGCGATCGCCGACGCGAACGGTCTACTCGCCTCCTGACCCGCCGACGCCCGGCAGGGGCATTGATCACCAACAGACAGGTGCGCGAAGATGGCGCCTCCCTGCTCCACGCTCCGCCCCGTCCGCCGCTGAGCCATGCGCCCAGCTCCCTGGTCCGTCCGACGCCGTACGGTCCTCGCGCCCGCCGGTTCCGTTCGTTCGGAGGGATCCTCCTCATGCGTGCCTCCCAGTTCTCGTCCTCATCGGTTCTTCGTGATCTGCCGGTCCTGCTCGTGGCAGTGGTGTGGGGGTCGAGCTTCCTCGCCGTCCAACGGGTGGCAGAGCCGGGGACGGTCGTGGCGATGCTCGTACTGCGCTTCGGACTGGTACTACCGCTGCTCGCACTGATCGCCCGGCGGGCACTGCGACGGCTGAGCCGCGCCGAGTGGCTCGGCGGTGCCGCACTGGGCCTGGTGCTCAGCGGAATCTTCCTGCTGGAGACCTACGGCGCCGTGCACACCTCCGCCACCAACGCCGGACTGATCATCAGCCTCGCGATGGTGCTCACCCCGCTCGGCGAGAGCGCCCTCGGCCGAACCGCGCCACCACGCGCCTTCCTCGCAGCAGCCGGACTGGCCATCGTCGGCGTCGCCCTGCTCACCGGAGACGGCGGGCTGCGCCCACCCACGCTCGGCGACCTGCTGATCCTGGGCGCAGCCCTGGTCCGCTCGGCGTACGTCCTCGCCATGGCCCGCACGCGAGCCGTCCGCGACACCGACATGCTCGCCGTGACCTGGGTCCAACTCGCCACCGCCACGACCGTGTTCGCGGTCGTCGCACTGGCCGTGGGGCCCGCGCCGTGGACCGTCGCGCTCTTGTACGGAGCCGGCCAGTGGGCCTGGCTGCTGCATCTGTCCCTGTTCTGCACGCTGTTCGCCTTCTTCGTCCAGATGTGGGCGGTCCGGGCCACCTCCCCGTCCCGAGTGAGCCTGCTGCTCGGTACCGAACCGCTGTGGGCCGCCATCTTCGGCATCACCATCGCCGGGAACCGGATGGGTCCGCTGGCCCTGCTCGGCGGGGTTCTGGTGCTGGTCGCGACCGAGTGGGGCCGTCGTACCGCCCCGGCTCCGAGTCGCGACACAGCGACCGAGCGGGTGCCGGAGCCCGCCGTGGCCTGACCCGCCACCGCCGCCGCCACCGTCACGTCGTACGTCACCTCCGTCACCGGCGCCGCAGGGTGCGGCGCGCGAAGTCGATGGTGACCGCGCCGAGCAAAGGCCCCCAGACGACCAGGGGCAGGTAGGCCAGGGTCATCACCAGGGCGGCGAAGCCGCGGGGCGAATCCGGCTCGGCCATGTTCCGCGCCCAACCGCCGAACAGGGAGAGCAGCCCCATCGCGGTCAGGACCGCAGACCCCAGCGCGGCCGGAACGATCGCGGCGAGTGGAGGGACCCGCCGACCGCCGATCAGCGGAATCCACCCGGGCGCCACCTGCCCCCAGGGCCGGACCAAGCCCACGGTCAGGAACGCCAGCGACTCGGCCAACGCGCTCAGCACCACCACGTAGACAGTGCCCCAACCCGGCTGGTGCTCGGCGTACCGTGCGGCCGTCGCGCCGGTGAAGCCGACCGGGACGCCGAATCCGAACGCGATCCGCCACACCCCCGAGGGGACGGTGGTCCAGACGGCCGCCTTGGCGGCGAGCTCCGCCCAGCGCGGTGCGGGCGGCACGACCGGGGCCGCCGGGACAGCCGCCCGGACGCGGTGAGCGGTGTTCCGAACGTTGGCCACAAGCTTCGACATGGTGGTGGACTCCCTTCCGGTCCGGCCTTCCCGGCCGGTGCGATGACTCAAGAGTGGAGGCCCACCAGGGGTGCACGGCAGATGCCGATCGGGCTGTATCTCCTGCTCAACCGCCCTCTGAAATATGCCGATCAGCACAGGCGAACCGCCTTGGACGCGTCGTAATGTGACGGCAGTCGAAGAAAGGCGGTGACGATGACTCAGATCCTGGCCGCGGTCGTTCCGGCACTTCTGTTGCCCGTGTGGGCGGCCCGCGGGCGCCACTCGGCCGCAGCCCTGACCGCGGCGGTCGGGGCGATGTCGGTGGTGATGACCATCGTCGTCTGGTTGGCCGGCCGCTGGGCGGAGCCCGACCGTTGGCCCGCACTGCTCGGCCTGGTCGAACTGGCCGCCCTGCTGCTGTCGGTGGTCCTCACCCTGCGGAGCGAGGACGGCCCACGGTGCGCTGCAGCGGCCTGGACGGCCTGCGGCGCGGTCGCGCTCTGGCCGTCCCGCTTCGGGGCGATCAACGGGCCCGCCGACACGCTGACCATCTTCGGGTTCGGATCGATGCTGTCCCTGCCGGCCGTCCTGATCGGCCTCTACCTGCGCGGTCTGGACAACGGGCGGCAGCGGGCGGTCGCCGAGGCCAGGCGGAGCCAGCGCCTCGAACTCGCCCACGACCTGCATGACTTCGTGGCCCACGACGTCAGCGGCATGGTCGCCCAGGCCCAGGCCGGGGCGTACCTGGCCTCGATCGACCCGGCCCGCGCGGTCGAGATGTTCGAGCGGATAGAGCAGGCCGGACAGCGGGCCCTGGCTTCGCTGGACAGGACCGTCCAGCTGCTGCGCACCGAGGACGGCGCCGACCGCGGACCACAACCGGCACTGGCCGAACTCGCGGAGGTGGCCGAGCGGTTCACCGCCGCCGGTGGCGCCGAGGTCCGGCTGGAGCTGCCGGAGGAGCCGGTGCCGCGAGAGGTGGAGGGCACGGTCCACCGGATCGTCGTCGAGGCCCTCACCAACGTGCGTCGGCACGCTCCGGCCGCACGGTTGGTCGAGATCCTGGCCCGCCGAAGCGGTGGATGGCTGGAACTGACCGTGACCAACGACGGCCGGGCGCCGGCTCCGGGAGGGAAACCGCGCAGGGGCGGCGGAAGCGGCCTGCCGGGCCTGGCGGCCCGGGTGGAAGCCCTCGGCGGCTCACTGGGAGCCGGCCCGCACGAGCGGGAGGCGTGGCAGGTGAGAGCGCTGCTGCCACTGGAAGGAGTCGGCGGAGGGCCCACAGGGCCGCAGAAGCCGGCACGGATCGATACCGGGGAGGTTCAGGTATGAGGAGCGGTACAGGGCCGATTCGGATCCTGGTCGCCGATGACCAGGCCGACGTCCGCAGCGCGTTCCGGATGATCCTGGACGTCCAGCCGGACATGACGGTGGTGGCGGAGGCGGCGGACGGTGCCGCGGCGGTGGCGGAGGCGAAGAGGCTGCGGCCGGACGTGGTGCTCGCGGACATCCGGATGCCGAAGCTCGACGGTCTGGAGGTCACGCGGCAACTGGCCGACCAGTGCAAGGTGATCGTGGTGACCACCTTCGACCTGGACGAGTACGTGCACACGGCTCTGAGGCACGGTGCGGCGGGATTCCTGCTGAAGCGTTCGGGGCCGGTACTGCTGATCGAGGCGGTCCGCGCGGCGATAGCCGGGGACGCGTTGATCAGCCCGCAGATCAC
>NZ_JAFLNG010000696.1 GCF_017427025.1 Streptomyces sp. FH025 | reverse complement strand
CTCGCCGACAGCACCCCGTCCTCCAGCGCCTCGGCCACCAACACCGTGCCGGCCGGCGGCCCGTCGACGTCGTACACCTTCCGCGGCGTGAAGCTGAAGATCCCGGCAGGCTGGCGGGCCGTTACCGTCCCGAACACCTACCACCTCTGCATCCTGAGTCCGGGCGCGCCCCAGGACGCCGACGCTCAGATCTGCGAGCCGTACGGGGTGGACCTCTTCGTCTATGACCAGGAGCCGGACCTCTGGCCGTCGGTCAGCTTCCTCGACGACAACGCCGGTTGGACCAGCCAGCCCTACTGCCCGGTCTGGGGAAACCCCCACGATGCCGCCGCGGGCGAGATCACCTCCGTCGGCCCGACGAAGAGCACCCCCACCGTCTCCGGCCGCCCCGCACGCAAGTCGCAGTGGCAGGTGACCTGCGGCAAGTCGCCCTTCACGGCGCAGATGTGGGCGCTGCCCAAGGACCATGTGTTCGTCTCGGCGATCGGCCTCAAGGCCGACTACCAGGCGGGTCTGCAGTCGATCGTCAACAGCCTGGACGTCAGCGGCCACAAGGTGGCGGGGGCGACGCCGTCGGGTGTCGCGGCGAGCGCCGGCGACATCGCCGTCACGGTGAACGGGCTCGGCGCCGGGCAGCCGGTGTCCACGAACGGTACGCCGGTGACGTTCACGGTGACGTACCGCAACACCAGTCGGACCGACTACCCGGCGGTCCAGCCGCTGGTCTTCACCGATGTCTACCCGGGGACACCGGACGGCCAGATCCCGATGAACGCCGGCAAGCTGGAACGTCAGGACAACGGCAACTGGGTCCAGGCGATCCTGTCGCCGGGCGGTGGCATGGACTACGCGATGAGCGGCAAGGAAGCCGCCTTCCCCCTGGCGCCGGGCGCGAGCCGGACGGTCACGTACCGGATGACCCTCACCCCCGCCGACGGACCCGGGTCGATGCCGCTGCGGGCGAAGGCGACGCTGCCGTACGACGGCAGCAGCACGTGGACCCAGCTCGGTGGGGCGAACGTCCAGGTGACGGTCGTGAAATAGCCGACCCCCGGACACGCGAGAGCCCGGCCTCCCACTGCTCGGGAGGCCGGGCCCTTCAGCGCGGAGCGGCTCCGGTGCGGCTCAGGCGTGCGAGGCCATCCAGGCCTCGACCTCGTCGGAGCGGCGGGGCAGGCCGGCCGAGAGGTTCTCGTTGCCGTCGGCGGTGACGAGGATGTCGTCCTCGATCCGGACGCCGATGCCGCGGTACTCCTCCGGCACGGTCAGGTCGTCCTGCTGGAAGTACAGGCCGGGCTCGACGGTGAGCACCATGCCGGGCACCAGCAGGGCGTCGACGTGCTCCTCGCGGCGGGAGTGGGCGCAGTCGTGGACGTCCAGGCCGAGCATGTGGCCGGTGCCGTGCAGGGTCCAGCGGCGCTGCAGGCCGAGCTCCAGGACCTTCTCGACGTCGTACACCGAGGCGTCCAGCAGGCCCCAGGCGAGCAGCCGCTCGGCGAGGACGCGCTGCGAGGCCTCGTGGAAGTCGCGGAAGCGGGCGCCCGGCTTCACCGCGGCGATGCCGGCCTCCTGGGCGTCGTACACGGCGTCGTAGATCTTGCGCTGCAGCTCGGTGAAGCGGCCGTCGATCGGCAGGCTGCGGGTGACGTCGGCGGTGTAGAGGGTGTTGGTCTCCACGCCGGCGTCGAGCAGCAGCAGCTCGCCGGGGCGCACGTCGCCGTCGTTGCGGACCCAGTGCAGGGTGGTGGCGTGCGGGCCGGCCGCGGCGATGGTGCCGTAGCCGACGTCGTTGCCCTCGACCCGGGCGCGGCGCCAGAAGGTGCCCTCGATCCAGCGCTCCGAGGTGGCGACGGCCTGGCCCAGCTCGCGGACCACGTCGGTGAAGCCCTTGACGGTGGCGTCGCAGGCGGCGCGCAGCTCGCCGATCTCCCATTCGTCCTTGACCAGCCGCAGGCCGCTCAGGAACTCCTTGAACTCGGCGTCCTTGTCGGCGTCCAGCACGTCGGCCAGCGCGGCCTCCAGGCCGGCGTCGTAGCCGCGGACGATCCGGGTCGGCACGGCGGAGTCGGCGGCCTTCGCGGCCAGCTCCTCGGCGGCCTTTCGGACGTCGCGGGCCGGCAGGCCGAGCAGCTGCTCCTGCTCGCTCAGGCTGTACCGGCGGCCGACCCACAGCTCGCCGTAGCCGTCCAGCCAGAACTCGCCGTTCTCGCGGTCGGAGCGGGGTAGCAGGTAGAGCGTGAACTCGTGGCCGGTGGCGCCGGTCGGCTCGCCGACGAGCACCGCGTCCTCGGTCTGGTCGCCGGTGAGGTGCACGTACTCGCTGGAGGCGCGGAAGGCGTAGTCGGTGTCGTTGGAGCGCACCCGCAGGTTGCCGGCCGGGACGACCAGGCGCACGCCGGGGTGGGCGGCGGACAGCTTGGCGCGCCGCTCGGCCGCGTACGGGGCCTGGACGACGGGGGAGAGGCCGTGCAGCTCGGTGTCGGCCCAGCCGGACTTCATCGAGGCGGCCAGCTCGTCGGAGATCTCGCCGTAGAGCCCGTTCTTGCGGCCCTTGAACTCCTGCGGCTCCTCGCCGCCCTCGGCCTCGGGGTTCTCGGCCACCGCGGGGGTGCGGTCCTCGGTCACGTGCAACGCCTCCTAGGGGGGTGGTACCGCCGCCCTCGGGGGAGGTGTCGGGTCGCGACACGCGCGGGCGGCCGTGCGTCCATGGTACGGACGCCCGGCCGCCCACCTGTTCCGGGTTCGAACCGTCACTCGAAGCGGGCGGCGAGCAGCATCAGGTCGTCGGTCGCCGTGGCGGCGTCCGGGCCCGGGCAGACGGCCAGCAGGTGGGCGCAGAGCCGGTCCGGGTCGATCCGCACGTCGCGCGGGGCGTCGGCGGCGGCCCGGCGCAGGTTGGCCTGTCCGGCGTGCAGGGTCGGGCCGCAGCGGCGGGCCAGGCCCTCGGTGTAGAGCAGCAGGGTGTCGCCGCGCTCGGCGGTGAACCCGACGCCGGGCGCCTCCCAGCAGGCCAGCATGCCGAGCGGGGCGGAGAGCGAGGTCTCCACGAACTCGGCGCCGTGCCGGCCGACCAGGACCGGCGGGCAGTGCCCGGCCCCGGCCAGGGTGATCCGGCGCTCCTCGGGCTCGACCCAGGCGTAGACGGCGGTGGCGGAGCGGGTCGGCTCGGTGGTCTTGAGCAGCAGCTCCAGGTCGCCCAGGACGGAGACCGGGTCCTCGCCCTCCAGCACCGCGTACGCCCGCAGCGCGGCCCGGATCCGGCCCATCGCTGCGGCCGCGCCGGGGGCGGAGCCGGGGCCCGCGCCGGGGCCGTCGCCGGAGACGGAGCCGACGGTGAGGCCGACGGTGCCGTCCGGCAGCGGGATGGCGTCGTACCAGTCGCTGCCGCAGGAGTGGTCCAGGCCGGCCGGGACGAGTCGGGCGGCCAGCCGCAGCCCGGCGAGCTGGGGCAGCCGGTCCGGCAGCAGGCCGCGCCGCAGCGCCTCGGTGGTGCGCCGGACCCGTTCCGTCTCCAGCTGCTTGGCGAGCAGTGGGGCGGCGATCTCGCAGTAGCGGCGGGCCAGTTCGCGCCGGCACTCGGTGGGGGAGGCGGGCCGGTCGTAGAACCAGACGGCGGAGGCGAGCGGGCCGTCCTCGGCGGTGGCGAGCGGCAGGCCGAAGGCACCGCCGAGGCCGAGGTGGACGGCGAGTTCGCGCAGTCGGCCGCCGATGGCCGGGTCCTCGGCGAGGTCGGTGGACTGGAGCTGTGCGGGCCGGTCCCGTTCGCGCAGCAGCCGGGCGAGCAGGCTCTGCTCGGTCGGGACGGTCTCCAGCGCGCCGAGGCTGGCCCGGTCCAGGCCGAAGCCGACGGGCTGGCCGGGGCCGCCGTCCGGCATCAGGGTGACCAGTACGCCCCGGCTGGCGCCGAGCAGGGCGGCGCCGGAGGCGAGGACGGCGTCCAGGGTGGCGGTGAGGCCGCGGGCGCGGGCGAGCCGTTCGGTGTGCTCGTGGAGGCTGGTGATATCGGACAGGCGTCCGGCC
>NZ_JAFLNG010000695.1 GCF_017427025.1 Streptomyces sp. FH025 | reverse complement strand
AACGATCCTCAAGCTCACGGCCTTGTCTCCTGTACTGGTCTCGTCCGGCGGCTGCGGTTGTGCAAGCGGGTACGAACACGGCACGCACCCGCTCCGGGCAGCGAGTTTCCCGTGCCGGTCCGGAACTTCCTGGCAGCATACTCGCCGGTAGCTCAGCGGTCACTACTGGCCAGTAGCTTATGCCGTGCGGCTGCACCACCGCCTGCGCCCATCCTGCCCCAGCCAGGTGTCGAGTCCACCTCGCGGGGCGGCGTGAACCGGACCGGATGACGGGCAACAGATGACAGCGAACAGATGATGAAATCTGTTCGCTGTCATCTGTTATCTGTTCCTTGAAACTTGAAACCTGCCCCCGTCAGACCGCCTGCCCGAGCGCCGCGATCACGTCCACCTTCCGCGGCGTTCCCGCCGCCCGGCGCACCACCCGCCCCTCCGCGTCCAGCACCAGGACGGTCGGGGTCCGCAGGATCTCCAGCCGACGCACCAGCTCCAGCCTCGCCTCGGCGTCCACCTCGACGTGCGCGACCCCGTCGACCATCTCCGCCACCTCGGCCAGCACCCGGCGGGTCACCCGGCACGGCTGGCAGAACGCCGTCGAGAACTGCACCAGCGTCGCCCGCTCACCGAGCGGCCCGCCCAGCTCCGCCTCCGACAGCCGTACCGCCCCGCGCGTGGTGTGCACCTTCAGCCTCCCGTCATACCTGGTCCGCAGTGACCCGAACGTGGTCGCCACCGCCGGCGCGACAACGCACACCGCCGATCCGGTCATCCCACAAGTCTGAGGCAGCGCCCCGCGTTCACAAAAGAAGAGGTCGACCGCCGACACCCGCCCGCGTACGATCGGCCCGTGGACTCCGAGCGCCCTGCCGCACCGCCGCCGCTGACGTCCCGTCACGTCGTCGACCGCGGTCGCACCACCACCTCCCGGTGTCACTGACACCCAGCCGCAGCCGTCCGTCGCGACCTCCCGGAGCTCCCGTGCAGACAGACCCCCGCGGCCACCGCTTCGCCGCCGTTCTCGCCTCGGCCGTCCTGGCCGTCGTTCTGATCACCGGCAGCGAGCTCCTGCTGGCCGCCCAGGCCCTCGCCTTCGCCCTCGGCGCCTTCGGCGGCCTCCGGTCGTCCCCGTACGGCTGGCTGTTCCGGACCTTCGTCCACCCCCACCTCGCACCGCCCACCGAGACCGAGGACGAGCGGCCGCTGCGCTTCGCCCAGGGCGTCGGCCTGGTCTTCACCTCCGTCGGCACCCTCGGCTACTTCACCGGGGTCACCTGGCTCGGCCTGCTGGCCACCGGCTTCGCCCTCACCGCGGCCTTCCTGAACGCGGCCTTCGGCTACTGCCTCGGCAGTGAGATCTACCCCATCGTCCGACGCGCCCAGGGTCGCCTCGGCGCCGGGGCGTGATCACCCCGCCGCACACCACCACTTCCTCCTGATGACCACGGAACGCCCCGAGGCCGAGATCGCGGTCAAGGGACGGAAAAGTTCCCGACCCAATTCATCACGGAGATCACATCGCGAATATTCGCTTGACCGCACGCCTCAGGTGACAGCAGGCACTCATTCGGGGGATCATCTCCGTGTATCACCCGTGACCGCCGCGGCGTGCCGTGCTCCGGTCGGCCCCCGCCCACGACGCGGGTACCCGCCGTACCGGGCTCCGGCCCGTGGAAGTCAGGACTGACCGTGGCAGAGCTCGTCTACCCGCCGGTGATCGGCGCCGCACTCACCGCTTTCCGTGCGCTCGATGTGCGGATCAAGATCGTGGGTGCCGAGCACATCCCTGCCAGGGGGGGAGCGGTACTGGTCAGCAATCACATCAGCTACCTGGACTTCCTCTTCGCCGGCCTCGGCGCCTACCGCGGCGGCAAGCGCAAGACCCGCTTCATGGCCAAGGACGACGTCTTCAAGCACCGCGTCTCCGGCCCGCTGATGCGCGGAATGAAGCACATCCCGGTCGACCGCACCGACGGCCAGCCCGCCTACGAGGCCGCTGTGCGGGCCCTCAAAGCCGGCGAGGTCGTCGGGGTGTTCCCCGAGGCGACCATCAGCCGATCGTTCATGCTGAAGAAGTTCAAGACCGGCGCGGCCCGGATGGCCGCCGACTCCGGCGCCCCGCTGCTGCCCGTCGTCCTCTGGGGCACCCAGCAGCTCTGGACCAAGGGCCGCCCGAAGACGCTCACCAAGCGCCACGTTCCGGTGACGATCATGATCGGCGAACCGATTCACCTCGGCCCGAACGACAAGCCCGTCATGGTCACCAGGAAGCTGCGCGCCGCCATGACCGAGATGCTCGACCGGGCCCAGCGCGAGTACCCCGCCAAGCCCTCCGGCCCGGACGACACCTGGTGGCTGCCCGCCCACCTCGGCGGCACCGCGCCCACCCTGGAGGTCGCCGAGGCCGAGGACGAGGCGGAGGCCCTCGCCAAGGCCGAACGCCGAGCCGCCCGGGGCTGAGCCCCGCAGCCGACCTCCGCTCCACAAGCCTCTACTCCGTGTGATCGAGAGGGCGCTCTCCGTCGCGTGTCGCCCGTCCTCCGGCCTTCCCCGTCTGACACAGTGGCAGCTCCTTCCAGGGGCCTCCGTCCTGATTCCACGCCGAATCGCGGACGGAACACACGTCAGAGCGGTCGGAAAGGTCGAAGGCGGAGATGACACGAAGCACCGGCACACGGCAGTCCCCCAGGAACAAGGCCCGCACCCGCGCAACCGCCGGTGCGGGCCTCCTGCTTCTGGGCACCCTGCTCACCGGCTGCGGGGCCGAGCCCGGGGACATCCCGTTGTCCGAGATCCGGCCGGACTCCCCCACCGCCACCCCCTCTGCGGCCGCCGGCGTGGTCGGAGCGGTGGCCGGGAGCCCGGCGGCCGCCGCGCACGACGGACTGATCGTCAGCCGGGCCTACACCGACGCCAGCCGTTCCACCAGCGCCATCGTCACCCTCTCCCCCGACGGGACCGGCCAGCACCAGGTCACCCAGCCCTCCGACCGCACCCTCGATGACCGGCCCGACTGGTCCCCCGACGGCACCACCATCGCCTTCGACCGCACCGACCCACGGAGCGGCACCGCCCGCCTCTGGGCGGTGTCCGCCACCGGCGACAACGCCCACCAGATCAGCCAACTCTGCGACACCAGCGCCGCCACCGCCGACTGCGCCAACGAGGACGAACGAGCCCCGGCCTTTTCACCCGACGGCAAGCAGCTCGCCTTCAGCCGCTCCTGGGGCACCCTGGACACGGGCGGCGCCATGCAGACCCAGTACTCGGACCTCTACCTGATGAGCCCCGACGGCACCGACGTCCAGCGGCTCACCTTCCTCACCAACGACAAGCCGTACTCCGGCACGGTCAGCAACCCCAGCTGGTCCCCCGACGGCAAGCAGCTCACCTTCGAATACCGCACCGGCGCCACCGGACAGCCCGCCAACAGCCGCGCCATCTACGTCGTGGGCGTGGACGGCACCGGACTCCGTCAGCTCACCCCCTGGGAGCTTCGCGCCGGCGACCGCGCGAGCTGGTCCCCGGACGGCACCCAGATCCTCTTCACCACTTACCCGGCCGGCCGCGACAACGCCCCCGGCGGCGGCATCTACACCGTCCACCCCGACGGCACCGCCATCGGCGCCCTGACCCCCGCCCCCTCCGACGCCACCTACGGCACCGCCGCCTACGCACCCGACGGCAAGTCCGTCGTCTTCGCCCAGGCACCCGCGGGTGCCGACGCCGACCTGTACACCATGCGGCCGGACGGTACGGGCGTCGCACGGCTCACCAACAGTCCGGCCCAGGGGCTCAGCCGACCGGCGTGGGGGACGGCTGACGTGCCGGCAGCGCAGGCGCAGGCACCGCAGACCGCACGCCCCGAAGCCACTGCGTCCGCATCCGCGTCCGCCTCTTCGCCGGCATCTGCGGAGGCGACCCCTACTGAAGCGCTAGGAGAGCCGGAAATCGAGGACGACGAGCTCGACGACAACTGACCGATAAACGAAAAAAGACCCCCTCCCGAATGGGAGGGGGTCTTTTTGGAAT
>NZ_JAFLNG010000694.1 GCF_017427025.1 Streptomyces sp. FH025 | reverse complement strand
CCGTCAGAATGTCACCGGGGAGCTTGAGTTCCGCCGGAGGCGGACCCGCCGGTTCGGGCGCTGGAGTGGAAGCGGGCTCGATCGCGGCCCGGCCTGTCGCGGTCCACGCGTCTGGCCTCCTTCCGGTCGGGCGCGCCTGGGCGGCGCGGTCGTCGACGGGGGCAGACTCACCTTCGGACTTCTCGACAGCATAGCCCGGGCATGCCAAGTTCGACACCCTTGTCGAAGTTGGCGGGTGGGCCGCCCGGCGCCGGGCGTGCGGCCATCGGTGCTGGCGACGTACGGTGTCGCGACGGGCACTCCAGGTAGGGGGTTCGCTTTCCCGGCCGGTGGTCCACAGTGGTAGGGGAGGCCGGGACCGATGGGACTCACCAGTCACAAGCTGTTGGCGCTGATGACGCTGCTCGTGGTGTTCACGGTGTTCGGCACCCTCTGGGTGTGGCCCCGGCTCGCCGTCCGCAGCTGGCCCGCGATGTTCCTGCGGCTCGGCACCATCGTGCTCACCCAGCTCACCCTGCTGGCCACGCTCGGGCTCGCCGTCAACGACTACTTCGTCTTCTACAGCAGCTGGTCCGACTTGCTCGGGCGCGAGCGCGGCGTCGGCGTCATCCAGGACGGCGGAGGTTTGCGGGCCGGGCCTGGCCCGCCGGCCGGTCACGCCGGTCAGACCGGCCACCCCGGTCACGTCGGCCAGCCCGGCCAGCCCGGCCAGCCCGGCCAGCCCGGCCAGCCCGGCCAGCCCGGCCAGCCCGGTCGGGGCGGCCAGGGCGGGGCCGGTGGTACGGGCGCCGTGGGCGGCGCGCCGGCCGGGGTGCAGGTTTTCGGCCCGGCGGAGATCACCGGCACGGGATCGGTCGGCCGAGAGCCCGCCCGGATCGGCCGGCTCGACCGCGTCCGGCTGCCCGGCACCACCACCGGGCTGAGCACCGACGGGTACGTCTACCTGCCGCCGCAGTACTTCCAGCGCGGCAACGAGGGCCGGCACTTCCCGGCCGTGCTGGTGATGACCGGCTTCCCCGGCGACGCCACCAACCTGGTCACCAAGCTGCGCTACCCGGCCACCGAACTCGACCTGCTGCGCAAGGGGGAGATGAAGCCGATCGTCCTGGTGCTGATGCGGCCCTCGCCCAGCATGCCCCGGGACAGCGAGTGCGAGGACGTCCCGGGCGGCCCGCAGGCGCAGAGCTACTTCACCACCGACGTGCCGGCCGACCTGCGGGCCACCTACCGGGTGCTGGGCGACGAGGGCAGTCTGGGCGTCATGGGCGACTCGACCGGCGGGTACTGCGCCGTCAAGCTCGGCATGGTGCACCCGCGGACCTTCCCGGTGGCGGTCTCGCTCTCCGGCTACTTCAAGGCGGCGGAGGACGTGACCACCGGCGACCTCTTCGGCGGCGACCGGCAGCGCCGTGACCGGGCCGACCTCAACTGGCGGCTGGCCCACCTTCCGACGCCCGAGCTCGCGGTGCTGCTCGCCGACAGCAAGCAGGACGGGACGACCTACGCCGACTCCACGGCCTTCGCGGCGGCCGCCCGTCCGCCGATGGTGGTGGCCCAGGCCACGGTGAACACCGGCGGCCACAACTTCACCACCTGGAACCGGCTGATCCCGCCCTCCCTCGGCTGGCTCAGCGCCCACCTGCCGGACCCGCGCTGAGGAGGTCCTCGGTGGGCTCTACGGCCCTCAACGGCCCTTTACGGTCTCAGCGGGCGAGCAGCGGGAGGGGCGCCCCGGTACGGGCGGGCAGTTCGAGCCGGGTCAGCAGCGCCGAGGGGGAGACCTCCACCACCCGGCAGCCCGCCCGGTGCCGACAGTGACGGGCGACGGAGCCGCCGCGCAGCCGGTCGAAGCGGCGGCGGGTGGCGGCGCCGAGCACCAGCAGGTCGCCCGGTCCGGTGACGGCGCCGACCAGGGCCGGCCCCGGTTCGGAGTGCACCACCAGCGGGTGGATGACCAGCCCGGACGGGTAGCCGCCGTAGGCCTGCTCGAAGGCGATGTCCAGGCGCCGCCGGGCGGCGTGCTCCAGCTCGGAGAGCGGGCGCAGGTCGTCCCGGTCGCTCACCGTCCACGCGGCGACGGGCACCAGCACGGCCGCGTTCCGGGCCGCCTCGCCGACGGCGTGGTAGAGGGCGGCCAGACTGCTCAGTGATCCGCTCAGGCCGACGATCACTCGGGTGGTCCCGGTCATGGCCGTTCGCCTCCGTCTCTCCGGATGAACTCTCGGATGAACTCTCCGGACCAGTGAATCCCCGCAGGGGGGCCGTGCGTACCGGCGCTGACACCACCATGACGCCGGTCGCACACATCTTGACGGCCTCCTGACAGGCCCGGCGGGTCGTGGGGTTTCAGCCCAGTCCCGGCACGAACTGGATCAGCAGGTCGATCGCCTTGATGCCGAGGAACGGCAGGATCAGCCCGCCCAGCCCGTACACCCGCAGGTTGCGCCGGAGCAGGTCGGTCGCGGAGGCGGGCTGGTAGCGCACGCCGCGCAGCGCCAGCGGGATCAGCGCGACGATGATCAGCGCGTTGAAGATGATCGCGGAGGCGATCGCCGAGGTCGGGCTGTGCAGCTCCATGATGTTGAGGTCGTGCAGCCCTGGGTAGGAGCCGGAGAACATCGCGGGGATGATCGCGAAGAACTTGGCGACGTCGTTGGTGATCGAGAAGGTGGTCAACGCGCCCCGGGTGATGAGGAGTTGCTTGCCCACCCGGACGATGTCGATCAGCTTCGCCGGGTTGGAGTCGAGGTCGACCATGTTGCCGGCCTCCTTGGCGGCCGGGGTGCCGGAGTTCATCGCGACGCCGACGTCGGCCTGGGCGAGCGCGGGCGCGTCGTTGGTGCCGTCGCCGGTCATCGCGACCATGTTCCCGGCGGCCTGCTCGCGCCGCAGGTGGGCGAGCTTGTCCTCGGGAGTGGCCTCGGCGAGGAAGTCGTCCACCCCGGCCTCCTCCGCGATGGCCTTGGCGGTCAGCGGGTTGTCGCCGGTGACCATCACGGTGCGGATGCCCATCCGTCGCAGCTCGGCGAAGCGTTCGGCGATGCCCTCCTTGACCACGTCCTTGAGCTCGACCACCCCCAGCGCCCGGGCGCCGTGCCGGTCGTGCACGGCGACCAGCAGCGGGGTGCCGCCGGCCTCGGCGATCCGGCCGACCAGCGGCTCGGCCTCCGCCGGCAGCCGCCCGCCCGAGTCCACCACCCAGCGGGCGACGGCGCTCGCCGCGCCCTTGCGGATCAGGCAGCCGGTGCCGTCCGGCCAGCTCAGGTCGACGCCGCTCATCCGGCTGTGCGCCGTGAACGGCACCGGCCGCTGCTCGCCCAGTTCGCCGGGGGAGCGCGGCGGCACCCAGTACTGACGGTTCGTCAATTCGACCAGTGAGCGCCCCTCCGGCGTCTCGTCCGCGACGGAGGCCAACTGGGCCGCCTCCGCGAGCTGTTCGGTGGTCGCGCCGGGAAGCGGGTGCAGGGCGACCGCCCGGCGGTTGCCGTGGGTGATGGTGCCGGTCTTGTCGAGCAGCAGGACGTCCACGTCCCCGGCGGCCTCCACGGCCCGGCCGGAGAGGGCGACCACGTTGCGCTGCACCAGCCGGTCCATGCCGGCGATGCCGATCGCGGACAGCAGGGCGCCGATCGTCGTCGGGATGAGCGCGACCATCAGCGCGACCAGCACGATCGTGGTCTGCGGCGCGTGCGCGTAGATGGCCATCGGCTGCAGCGAGACCACCGAGAGCAGGAAGACGATGGTCATCGAGGACAGCAGGATGTTCAGCGCGATCTCGTTCGGGGTCTTCTGCCGGTCGGCGCCCTCGACCAGGGCGATCATCCGGTCCACGAAGCTCTGCCCGGGCCGGGAGGTGACCCGCACGACGAGGTGGTCGGAGAGCACTTTCGTCCCTCCGGTGACACCCGTACGGTCGCCGCCGGACTCGCGGATCACCGGCGCGGACTCCCCGGTGATCGTCGACTCGTCGACGCTCGCGACGCCCTCGACCACCTCGCCGTCCTGCGGGATCACCTCGCCGGCCGGCACCAGCACG
>NZ_JAFLNG010000693.1 GCF_017427025.1 Streptomyces sp. FH025 | reverse complement strand
ACCCGCAGTCCTTCGCCGACTCCGACGGCGACGGGATCGGCGACTTCGGCGGCATCGTCGAGCACCTCGACCACCTCGCCTGGCTCGGGGTGGACACCGTCTGGCTCAACCCCTGTTTCGCCTCGCCGTTCCGCGACGCCGGCTACGACGTCACCGACTACTTCACCCCGGCCCCGCGCTACGGCCGCACCGAAGACCTGGTCGCGCTGGTCGAGGCGGCTCGGGGCAAGGGCATCCGGATCCTGCTGGACCTGGTCGCGGGGCACACCTCCGACCGCCACCCGTGGTTCCTGGCCGCCGCCGAGGACCCGACCGACCACCGCTACATCTGGTCCGACCGGCGGGTGGACGGCTTCGTCGCCTCGCCGGGCAGCCGCCCCGGCTGGTACCGGCCGAACTTCTTCGACTGTCAGCCCGCACTCAACTTCGGCTACGCGCGCGGAAGTTCCGAGGAGCCCTGGCGCCAGCCGGTGGACGCCGAGGGGCCGCGCGCCAACCGGGCCGCGCTGCGCGAGATCATGGCGCACTGGCTCGGCCTCGGCGTGGCCGGGTTCCGGGTGGACATGGCGTACTCGTTGGTCAAGGACGACCCGGGCCGGACCGAGACCGCCGGGCTCTGGACCGAACTGCGCGACTGGCTGGACCGCACCCACCCCGAGGCCGCCCTGCTCGCCGAGTGGGGCGATCCGGCGGCGGCCGTCGGGGCGGGCTTCCACGCGGACTTCTTCCTGCACTTCGGCGGCGCCGACCGGGGCCTGCCGCTGCGCTCCCTCTGGAACAACAACTCCGGTACGGTGGAGGACTTCTGGCAGCAGGAGGCGTGCTACTTCGAGGCCGAGGGGCGCGGCACCCCGCAGCCGTTCCTGGACGCCTGGCACTCCGCCGCCGAACTCACCGAGGGCCGTGGGCACATCGTGCTGCCCACCGCCAACCACGACTTCTCCCGGCTCGCCGCCGGCCCGCGCGCAGGGGAGCAACTCGCCCCCGCCTTCGCCTTCCTGCTCACCTGGCCGACCCTGCCCGCCGTCTACTACGGCGACGAGATCGGCATGCGGTACGTGCCCGGGCTGCCGGACGTCGAGGGCAGCGTGCTCGGCCCGCGCTACAACCGGGCGGGCTCGCGGACCCCGATGCAGTGGGGGCCCGGGCCGTCCGCAGGGTTCTCCAGCGCCGCGCCCGAGCGGTTCTATCTGCCACTGGACCCGGACCCGCACCGCCCGGACGTGCTCTCCCAGCGCGCCGACCCGACCTCGCTGCTGCACACCGTCCGGCGGCTGATCGCGCTGCGCCGGGCGCACCCGGGGCTGGGCGCGTCCGGCGGGGTGGAGGTCCGGCACGTCGGGTACCCGCTGGTGTACACCCGGGCCGGGCGGTACCTGGTGGTGGTCAACCCGGGCCGGGAGCCGGGGGCGGTGCGGCTGGCGGAGGGCGCGCGCGGGGTGCGACCGCTGGAGGCACGGGGCGTGCGGGTACTGGACGGCGAGCTGCGGGCGGACGGCTTCTCGTACGGCGTGTTCGAGCTGATCTGAGCCCACCCGGGGACCGGGCCGGCTTCCGGCCCGGTTTCCGATCGCTGTCGGATGGTTGTAAGCTACATCGATAGATGGTTGCATTTACCATCTGCATTGGTTGCATTTGCCACGTAGCTTCAACGGGTAGCTGCCGCCGTGGATCGAGCTTTCACCGGAGGACGGTACGAACGCCATGAGCACACCCCGGACACCCGCCGCAGCGCCCACCCTGGGGCACTCGCTCAAGCACCTCGCCATCCACCTGATCACCCCGCTGCTGATGTGCCTGGGCATGGCGCTCGCCTACCAGGGCGCCTTCCACCAGCCCGAGCCGCACCACCTCAAGGTCGCCGTCGTCGGGGCCGGGCCGAAGGCGGAGGGGCTGGCGCAGGCGATCCAGGGCAAGGCCGGCGACGCGCTCGACGTCCGTACGCTCCCCGACCGCTCCGCCGCCGAGCGGCAGCTGCGCGACCGCGACCTGGTCGGCGCGTTCGTCCCGGACGCGAAGAGCCCCGAGCTGATCGTGGCCAAGGGCAACTCGGACACCTCGGTGGTGGCCGCGACGGCGGTGTTCACCAACGTCACCGACAGGCAGGGCGTCCCGCTGCGCGTCACCGACCTGACCACCCCGGCCGAGGGCGACCCGACCGGGCAGGGCCTCTTCTTCCTGCTGGTCGCGCTGAGCATCGGCTCGTACGCCAGCGTCGCGGTGATCGGCGCCGCCGGTGCCGCGCTGAGCATGCGGATCCGGGCACTGGTGGGCGTGGCGGTCTCGCTGGTGGTGAGCGTGATCGGGATCGTCACCGCCGGTCCGGTCTTCCACGTCGTCGACCACGACCTCGCCGCGATCTGGGCGCTCGGCTGGCTCTACTCGGCGGGCATCGTGCTGATCGGCATCGGCCTGCACAGCTTCCTGAAGAAGTGGACCACGCTGGCCCTGATGGTGCTGTTCGTGATGCTGAACTTCACCTCCTCGGGCGGCATCTACCGGCCCGAGTTGCAGAACGGTTTCTTCGGCGGCCTGCACGGCTTCTGGACCGGTGCCGGCTTCCTGGAGGGGGCCCGCAGCATCCTGTACTTCGACGGCGGCGCGGGTCTCGGCGGGCACGTGGTGACCCTGCTGGTCTGGCTGCTGCTGGGCGGGGCCGCCGTGGTCGCCGCGGCGGCGTACGAGGGCCGCGGACGCCGCCCGGTGGAGACCGCCGAGGAGGCCGAGGAGGAGATGGAGGAGGCGGTCGCGGTCTGAGGACCGTACGCCCGAAGAGGCTTCACCCGGCGCCAGGGGCATCGGCGCCGGGTGGGGATCGGTGGCCCGCGCCCGGCCCTGGACAAGCCGGACGCGGGCCCGTGCCCGTCCGGGCCGCGCCGCGCGACCTCCGGTCAGCGGTAGGCCGCCTGCCCGGTGAGCGCCTGCCCCACCACCAGCGTGTGGATCTCGCTCGTCCCCTCGTAGGTCAGCACCGACTCCAGGTTGTTGGCGTGCCGGATCGGCGAGTACTCCAGCGAGATGCCGTTGGCGCCGAGGATCGTCCGGCACTCACGGGCGATCGCCAGCGCCTCGCGCACGTTGTTGAGCTTCCCGACGCTCACCTGCTCGGGCCGCAGCCGCCCCCCGTCCTTGAGCCGCCCGAGGTGCACGGCGAGCAGCGCGGCGTTGCCGAGGGCGAGCGCCATGTCGGCGAGCTTGCGCTGGGTCAGCTGGAAGCCGCTGATCGGCCGGTCGAACTGGACCCGCGAGTCCGCGTACCGCAGTGCCGTCTGCAGCGAGTCCCGGGCGGCGCCGACCGCGCCGAACAGGATGCCGAACCGCGCCTCGTTCAGGCAGGACAGCGGGCCGCGCAGCCCTTCGGCCCCCGGCAGCCGCGCCTCGGCGGGCAGCCGGACGTCGTCCAGGTGCAGCTCGGAGGTGACCGAGGCGCGCAGCGACAGCTTCCGCTCGATGTCCCGGGTGGTGAAGCCGGGCGTGCCGCGCGGGACGAGGAAGCCGCGCACGCCGTCCTCGGTGTTCGCCCAGACGGTCGCGACGTCCGCGATGCCGCCGTTGGTGATCCACATCTTGCCGCCGTTGAGGATCCAGTCCGAGCCGTCGCGGACCGCCCGGGTGCGCATTCCGGCGGGGTTGCTGCCGAAGTCCGGCTCGGTGAGCCCGAAGCAGCCGATCGCCGTCCCGGCGGCGAGCCGCGGCAGCCACTCCCGCTTCTGCTCCTCCGAGCCCCACCGGTGGATCGAGTACATCGAGAGCGAGCCCTGGACGGAGACGAAGCTGCGGAAGCCGGAGTCGGCGGCCTCGAGTTCGAGGCAGGCCAGGCCGTAGGAGACGGCGTTGGTGCCGGCGCAGCCGTAGCCGTCCAGGTGCATGCCGAGCAGGCCCAAGGCGCCGAGTTCGGGGGCGAGTTCGCGGGCGAAGTGGGCCTGGTCGAACCATTCGGGCAGGTGCGGGCGGACCCGGTCGGCGAGGAACCGGGCGACGGTGGCCTGGATCTCGCGCTCCTCGTCGGTGAGGAGGGTGGCGAAGTCGAGCAGGTCGAGCG
>NZ_JAFLNG010000692.1 GCF_017427025.1 Streptomyces sp. FH025 | reverse complement strand
TTAGGGGGTCAGCCCTTCGAGCGGCGTCGGCGGAGTTCGGCCCAGATGTCCTTGCCTCGGGCGTGCAGGTCGACTCCCCAGCGGTGCGCCAGGCTGTTCACGACGAGAAGTCCTCTACCGCGCGGAGGTACATGGTCGGTGTCGGCCGGGAGGCGGGCGATCACTAGGACCGGCAGCGAGCAGGAACCGTCGCTGACCGTGATCCTCACGGTGGACTCGCCCAGGCGCTCCACGGCGAACCCGATCTTGCGGAGGCACCCCGTCTCGATGGCGTTCGACATCAGCTCGCTCGCCACCAACGCAGCGTCGTTGATGAGGTCGGACAGCTCCCAGGACGCCAAGGCCGCGTCCACCAGCCACCGGGCCAACTTCGCCGACTCTGGCGCGTAGGGGTACTCCGCGGTGAGCCTCGTGAGGGGGGCGTCCAGCTCGACCTGAAGGGGCGGTTCGGCGACGACGGTCACGGTGTCACCTCCATCTGTCTTAAGCCGTTGAGGATGCGGACCACGTCCTCGGTCGGTACCTGCGTCCGCTGGGTGTGGTCCTGGTGAAGCTGTTCGATCTGCTCGGTGCTGAAGTGCTCCTGGAGCGCCCGGCCGGGAGCGCGGCGGGCCAAGGGGGGCTCCGCATTCGCGGCCCGGCCGGCGTTCACGACCGATGCGAGCCGGACGGCGCGGATCTGAGCGTCCAGGTCGTCTAGCGTCTTGCGGCTGAGCCGCATCTCGATCACGGGCGGCGGGCACTCCCCGTAGGGGTCCGGCTCGATGCCGCTGAAGGTCATCCGGAACGCGTGCTCAAGGAACTGCAACTGCGACGGAGGGATCTCCTCCACGGAGATCCGCCCGCGTCGTGGTGCGGTGTTGTTCTGGGGAAAAGGCTGTCCGGTCCCGACCGTCGGGTGGAGGACCGCGCGGATCTTGCCCTCCAGCCGTGCCAGCGTTTTGCGGGTGAGCCGGAGTTCGATCACGGGCAGGGCGTGACTCGCGGTGGGGTCGGTGCCGGTCCCGCTCAGCACCAGCAGAATGGGAAAGTCAGGCTGACCGAGGTACTGCGACGGGGAGAGTTCTTCGACGGCGATCCGGCCCCGGCGGAGCGGAGAGCTGTCCTGCGGGTAAGGCTGTATGGACATGCTGTCCGCCGGACTCATCGAAGTCCCCCTTGAGAGTGGCACAGACGATCTTGTAGCGGTCAACCGGGTTGAGGTCCCAGTGCCACGATGCGGTCAGCTCCGTGATCAGCTCGAAGCCTCGACCGCCGGTGTCGTAAGTGCCGGCCAAACGGGGCTTCGGGAGGTCCGTGGAGCGATCCATCACTTCGATCCACGGGAGCCGGTTCCAGAGCGCCACGAAGGTCACCCGGTACGGCGTCCCGGCGTGTCGGAGAGCGTTCGTTGCCAGCTCGCAGGCGATGAGTACGGGGTCGTCGAAGTCGAGCTTGATGGCCTGGCAGCTCTCCTTGACGAGCTGCCGCACACCCTGAAGCGCTGTGGGGTCGTCGGGTTCGAAGCGTTCCGACCGAAACAGACGGATCGTGGTGCTCAGGTGGGCGTGATCGAACGGGGTTTGCACAGCTCCTCCACAGGTTGGCCGGAGGGAGCCGTGCGTCATCGCGGACGCACTACACTCCGCAGGTGGCTCGTAGCGGTTGGTGCGGGATCGATAATCCTCGTACGAGCGCCTCGTACGCAAGCCCATCGTGAGGGTGCGTCAAAGTTCACCCCTGCGAGGCATGTCCGCACCGTTGCGCGCTACCCTCCTCCTCAGGGCCATCGTGGCTGGACAGGGAGGTAAGGAGCGTGGCAGTGAAGCCGCAGACGTCCCGAGCCATGGCGGCGATCGGCCGGCGGTTGAAGGCGCTGCGCTTGGAGGTTCGGCCGCGCCTCACTCAAGCCGTGGTCGGCAAGGCCATCGGCAAGTCCCAGGATCTGGTCTCCCTGATCGAGAAGGGCGGCCAGCTGCCCACGGATCAGCAGCTACGCAAGATGCTGGACCTCTACGATGTGGACGAGGCAACTCGGGTAGACCTGCTTGCTGAGATCCGCGAGGCCAGGGCAAGTGAAGCCGTCTGGTGGAACGAATACCTGGCGCATCTACCGAGGACGCTGGTTCGGCTCATCGAACTTGAGGACAGCGCCTCGAAGATCAGCATTGCCACCAGCGGCTTGATCCCGTGGCCGTTCCAGACCCGCAGGTACATGGAGGACGTCGACGAGTTCTACGTGCGGGAGAGCGGCATCGAGAAGACGCACGCTCAGCACACCGTTCGACTTCGTCGTCAAGACATCGTGCTGCGGTCGGACCGCCCCGTCTCCGTGAACGCGATCTTCTCGGAGGCGGCCATTCGCGCTCAGGTGGGTGGCCCGGCATCCATGAAGGAACAGCTTGCTCGACTGATCGAGATGGCCGACCAGGCGAACGTCACCTTTCGCGTCATCCCGTTCTCCGCGGGTGCTGCTGCGGCGACGCAGCTCAACATCAACATCATGGACTTCCCTGCACCGAATGATCCCGGGGTGGCGACCATGGACACCGGAACCGGCGTGACCATCTTGGAAGATCCGAAGGAAGTGCGGGCGCGCCGTCGCATGTTTGACTATCTGGCGGGGCATGCGCTGAGCCCTGCCGGCTCGGTAGACCTGGTCAGCACCGCAATCAAGGAACTGTAGACATGGAAAAGCAAGAGCTGTACGACATCACCCCGCCCGTCTCCGAGCGTTTCAAGTCCCCGCTGAGCCAGGGGAACGGTGCGTGCGCCACGTTCGCGCCGATCAAGGACGAGAACGGTCACGTGGTCGGGGTGTACCAGGGCGACAGCCAGAACCCTGGCATTCTCGGCGTCCGATACACGATCGCGGAATTCGTCGCCATGGCTGATGGAATGGGCGCCATCCGCAAGCGGCTCGGCCTGTAGACATCTCACACCAGTAGCCGCTGTGGCACCCCCCGTCTCCCATGGAGGCGGGGGTGCTCGCGTTTCGGGGCCTCGTCACCGAGGCGCGTCGGGGTGGGGCCTGGTGCCATCGGCCGACGGGCCTGGATGAGCATGGCTTGGCGGAGGCCGCGGGGGTGGGGCCTGGTGTCCACCCCCCGATCTCGACTCCGTCGGCGAGCAGCTGCCGGACGGCGGCCTCGGCCTGGTGGCGGTAGGGGTGACGGGAGTGGAAGTGGCCGTTCTCCCGGATCTCGTACATGTCCGCCGCGAAATCGCGGTCGTTGAGGGTGACGTCGAACCGGCGGTCGTGGCCGTGGCCGGTGACGCCCCAGAGGCCAGCACCCTCCGCGGACCACGTCAGGTCGATGCCCGCCCCGGTGCGGGCCCGCTCAGCGCGCTCGCGCTCAGCCTGGGCGTCGGCGCGGCGCTGACGTGCGGCGGCCAGCTCGGCCTGGTGCTGCCGCTCGGCCTCCTCGCGACGCCGCAGGAACTCGGCCCGGCTCTGGTCGGCCTGGCGCTCCAGTTCCAGGAGACGCTGACGGGCGGCCTCGCGGCGTCGTGCGGCTTCCTGGCCGCCGGGCAGCGGGGACAGGGCCTGGGGTTCGTGGCGGGCGGGCCAGGGCTCGGCGAGGTCGGCGCGGTGGTGGCGCCAGGCGGTGAGCGTGGCGCGTCCGTCGGCGGTGGCGACGACGTCGCCGTACTCGTCCTGGTGGAGAAATCCGGCCGCGATGACCAGCTCGACGACCTTTCGGCGCACGCGGCGGCCCTTCGCCCCGTAGCGGGCCCCGGCAGGGATCAGCCGGTAGCCGGTGCCGTCCCACCAGACCCCGCCGTCGGGGTCCTCGCGGGTGGCCGCCGCGACGAGGGCGTAGACGTGGGTGGTCCACCCGGACTTGTCACGGATCTCGGCGTGCCGCGCGGAGGCGAGGAAGCGGCGGACGTCGGCTTCGTGGTCGTCGGCGTGGAGGCGGGCAGCGTGGTGGGCGTCGTCGCGGTGGGCCCAGTCGTCGCCGACCTGTGCGGGGCGACCGGTGTAGCGGTCGCCGCACCACAGGCACCACACCTTCCCGCCTTCGCCGCGGTAGCCGCCTGGGCCGACGCCGACAGGGCAGGAGTCGCG
>NZ_JAFLNG010000691.1 GCF_017427025.1 Streptomyces sp. FH025 | reverse complement strand
CGCCCTCGGGGTGGTCGCGGCGCTGCTCGCCCTCGCCGCGCTCTCGCTGTCGGTCGGCGCCGGCGAGGTCGGGCCGGGGCGGGTGCTGGACTACCTGCTGAACCGCGACGGTGCCCGCGCCGACGGCCGGCTCGCCCTCGTGGTCGGCGAACTCCGGCTCCCGCGCACCCTCACCGCCCTGCTCGTCGGCGCCGCCCTCGGCGTCGCGGGCGCCCAACTCCAGTCCGTCACCCGCAACCCGCTGGCCGAGACCGGCCTGCTCGGCGTCAACGCGGGCGCCTCGCTCGGCGTCGTGCTCGGCATCGCCGTGCTCGGCGTCCAGACCTCCTACGGGTACCTCGCCTTCGCCTTCGGCGGCGCCGTCCTCGCCAGCGCACTGGTGCTGCTGATCGCGGGCGGCCGGGGCGGCGGATCGCCGATGCGCCTGGTGCTCGGCGGCTCGGCCGTCGGCGCGACCTTCGGCGGACTCACCGGCGTGCTGATCGTCAACTCCCCCGAGGCGTACGACCGGTACCGGGTCTGGGTACTCGGCTCGCTGGCCGGGGCGGAGGGCTGGACGACGCTGCGCCAGCTCGCCCCGGTGCTCGGCGCCGGCTTCCTGCTCGCCGCGCTCACCACCCGGCCGCTCACCGCGCTCGCCCTCGGCGACGACCTCGCCCGGGGCCTCGGCCACCGCCCCGGCGCGACCCGCGCCGCCGTCGCCGTCGCCGTCACCCTGCTCACCGCCTCGGCCGTCGCCCTCGCCGGGCCGATCTCCTTCCTCGGCCTGCTCGCCGGCTTCCTGGCCCGCGCGGCGGCCGGGCCGCGCATCGGCCGACTGACGCTGCTCGCCGGACTGTTCGGGGCCGCCGCGCTGACCGGCGCGGACGTGCTGGCCCGGCTGGTCGCCCGCCCCTTCGAGGCGCCCGTCTCGGTGATCGTCGCGCTGATCGGCGCCCCGGCGCTGATCGCCATCGTCCGCTCCCGGCGCTCGGTCGCGCTCGCGGTCACCGAGGCCGAGCCTGCGCCGTTGCGGAAGGAGGAACCAGCGGGCACCGAACGGGACTTGGTGCTGCGGCGCGGCACGTGGTCCCTGCTGTTCCCCCGCCGGGCGCTGCTGGCCTCACTCGGCCTGGCCGCCGCGCTGCTCGCCGCCGTGGTCGTCTCCGCGCACGCCGGGCAGAGCGAACTCGGCCTCGGACGGACCTTCCAGGCCGTGTTCGGCCACGGCGAGCGGCTGGACGTGCTGCTGGTGCAGAAGTTCCGGCTCGGCCGGATCGTCGCCGGACTCGCCGCCGGAGCCGCGCTCGGCCTCGCCGGGTGTCTGACCCAGACGCTGGCCCGCAACCGGCTCGCCACCCCCGAACTCCTCGGCGTCAACGACGGCGCGACGGCCGCCGTGCTGATCTCGGCCACCACCTCGGGCACCTTCGGCGCCTGGTGGGCCGGACCGCTCGGGGCGCTGGTCGCCGTCCTGGCCGTCACCCTGGTCTCCGGCGGGCTCGGCGCGCGCGGCTACCGGGTGCTGGTGGTGGGGCTCGCGATGTCGGCGCTCGCCTCCGCCGTCATCCAGGTCGCCCTGGCCCGCCGCTCGCTCAACTCGGCTGGCTCGCTGTACATCTGGACGTCCGGCAGCCTCAACGGACGGGACTACGCCGTCGCCACACCCGTCCTGATCGGGCTCGCGGTGCTGGTGCCGCTCGCCCTGGCGGCCGCCCGACGGCTGGCGGTGCTGCGCTTCGACGACAGCGTGGCCGCCTCACTGGGCGTCGACCCGGGCCGGGTCCGGCTCGCCTGCCTGCTGCTGGCCGTCGCCCTCGCCGGACTGGCCGTCGGCGTCTGCGGACCGGTCGGCTTCGTGGCACTCGCCGCGCCCGTGATCGCCGGGCGGCTCGCGGGGCCCACCCGGGTGCCGGTGCTCGGCTCGGCGCTGACCGGCGCGCTGCTCGTCGTGCTCGCGGACACCCTCGGACGAGTGCTGATCGGCGGGGTGGAGATCCCCGTCGGCATCGTGACCACCGTCCTCGGCGGGCCCTTCCTGCTCTGGGTGCTGCTCGGACGCCGAACCGCCTGACGTTTTCTGAGGAGAAGCGAGTTGAACCACCTTCCCGTCATCGAGCCCGACCCGGACGACCCCGCGTACCGGCTGGTCACCTTCCGGCACCGGCAACCGGACTGCGACGGCGTACTCGCACTGCTGCACACCGTCACCGACAAGGACCGGCACGCCGGGGACCTCACCCCGCACCTGATGACACGTCAATCCGATACCTGGGAACTCACCTACCGGCTGCGCGCCGACCACCGGGCCTCCTACCAGCTGTACCCGTTCCGAGGCGAACCCCCGGGCACCACCCGGGTCGACTGGCTGCACGTCCTCGACCACGCCCGCCCCGACCCGTACGACACCGAACCCCGGCTGCCCGCGCGCGACGGACGCCACCCCGCCTCGGTGCTCAGCCTGCCGGACGCGCCCCCGCAGCCGTACGTGCAACGGCGAGCGGGTGTGCCGCGCGGGCGGACGGTCTCGCACACGGTCGCCGGGCGGCGGGTGGACGTGCACCTTCCGGCCGCTTTCCCCGGTGAGGGTCCGTACCCCGTGGCGGTGCTGCTGGACGGCGAGCAGTGGGGCGAGGTGCTGTCCGTCGGCGACACCCTCGACAACCTGACGGCGGACGGCGCGATCCCGCCGACCGTCGCCCTGCTGGTGCACACCATGGGCCCGGGGCGGGCGGAGGACCTGAGCTGCAACCCGGCCTTCGTCGACCTGCTCGCCGATCGCCTCCTCCCCTGGGCCGCACGGGAGTTCGGCGCGAGCACTGACCCAGCCGACACCGTGATCGCCGGCCAGAGCGCGGGCGGGCTGACCGCCGCCTTCGCCGCGTTCCGACGGCCGGAGCGGTTCGGCAACGCGCTCTCCCAGTCCGGCTCCTTCTGGTGGCCGGACGGCACGGAGTTCGACGCCGGAAGCGAGTGGCTGACCCGGCAGTTCGCGGCCGAAGCGCGTCGGCAGGCCCGCTTCTACGTCGAAGTCGGCCTCCAGGAATGGACGCTGCTCACCCAGAACCGCCACCTGCGCGATGTCCTCACCGCACGCGGCTACGACCTCGAATACCGCGAGTTCAACGGCGGCCACGACTACGCCTGTTGGCGCGGCGGCCTCGCCGACGGCCTCAAGCACCTACTGGGAGCCTGACATCTCCCTCGGCGGCTGGCAGTGCACCGGCAACGACGACCAGCACTGGCGCATACGAGCCACCGCACCACTCGTGCTAGCGTCCCCGGGGCGGCGCAACGGCGCCGGCCCCGGACTAGAGGTGCCGCCGTACCCGGCCCGCCAAGACGACACACCCTGGAGGCGTCATGGCCAGTGCCGGTGCACCGATCGCCCGCCCGTTGGACGTGCGGTGGATTCACGGCTCCCCGTCCGCGAAGCACAACACGGACCCGGACATCCAGGTCCACGAGTACGACGAGCACACCGTCATCCTGCGGCAGAACAAAGCCATCCACTACGAGGCTCCGTTCCTGTTCCTGCTCTTCGGGGCGGAGCGGGCGGTGCTGATCGACACCGGGGCGACGACCGAGGCCGAGTACTTCCCGCTGCGCGCGACGGTCGACGGGCTGGTGGCGAAGTGGCTCGCCCGCAATCCCCGGCCCGGTGGCGACTACCCGTTGCTCGTCTTGCACACCCACGCGCACCGCGACCACGTCGCGGGTGACGGCCAGTTCGCCGACCGGCCCTCGACCACCGTGGTCGGCGCCGATCTACCCACGGCCTGGGCGTACTTCGGCTTCGACCGGGACGCCGAGGCGACGGCCCGCGTCGACCTCGGCGGCGGGCGGGTACTGAAGTGCCTGGCCACGCCGGGACACCACGAGGCGGCCGTCACGTACTACGACCCGTGGACGGGCTTCCTGCTCACCGGCGACACCGTCTACCCGGGACGCCTGTACATCAACGACTGGCCGGCCTTCGGGCGGACCGTCGAACGGCTGGTCGCGTTCACCGAAAGCCACCCGGTGACGTACGTGCTCGGCTGCCACATCGAGATGACCCGCGACCCCGGCG
>NZ_JAFLNG010000690.1 GCF_017427025.1 Streptomyces sp. FH025 | reverse complement strand
ACGGCGCACCCTGCCCGAGGCCTTCGCCCGGCAGGCCGCCCACACGCCCGACGCCCCGGCCGTCCGCTCCGGCGACGTACAGCTGACCTACCGGGAGCTCGACGAGCGCTCCAACCGGCTGGCCCGGCTGCTGATCGAGGCGGGCGCGGGCCCCGAGCGCTTCGTCGCGCTCGCGCTGCCCCGCACCGCCGACCTGGTCGTGGCCCTGCTGGCGGTGCTCAAGAGCGGCGCCGGCTACCTTCCCGTCGACCCGGGGTACCCGGCCGAACGGATCGCGTTCCTCTTCGACGACGTGCGGCCGGACGCCGTGATCACCGACACCGGGATGCGAGGCCGGCTGCCGGACGGCCCGTACGCCCGGATCCTGCTGGACGACCCGGCCTGCGCCGAACGGCTCGCCGCCGCCCGCCACGACGGCGTGGGCGCGCAGGAACGATCCGGCGAACTGCTGCCCGAACACCCCGCCTACGTCATCCACACCTCCGGCTCCACCGGCACCCCCAAGGGCGTCGTGGTCGCCCACGCCTCGGTACTGGCGCTCACCGACTGGGCCGCCGCCGAGTTCACCGGCCGGGGCCTGGCCCACGTGGTCGCCGCGACGTCACTGAACTTCGACGTGTCCGTCTTCGAGCTCTTCGCGCCCCTGCTGTCCGGCGGCCTCGTCGAACTCGTCCGGGACCTGCTGGCCCTGGCCGAGCGCCCCGGGCCGTGGAAGGCCGGACTGCTCAGCGCGGTGCCCTCCGCCCTCGGCGGACTCCTCGCCGACGGCGCCGTGCGCATCGGCGCGGACACCGTCGTCCTGGCCGGCGAGGGACTGCCCGCCCGCACCGTGCGCCAGGTCCGGGAGGCTATCCCCGGCTGCCGGGTGCTGAACGTCTACGGCCCCACCGAGGCCACCGTCTACGCCACCGCCTTCACCTGCGACCCCGCCGACCCCGACCGGGACCCGCCGATCGGCCGCCCGGTCGGCGGCGCCCGGGCCTACGTCCTGGACGAGCGGCTGCGCCCCGTGCCCGTCGGCGCGCCGGGGGAGCTGTACCTGGCCGGCACCGGCGTGGCGCGCGGCTACCTGCGCCGCCCCGGGCTGACCGCCGCCCGCTTCCTGCCCGACCCCTTCGGCCCGGCCGGGGGTGGGCCCCTCGCCCCCAGCCTGGCGGCTGGGAGGTACCCCCAGCCCGGCGGCGGGCAAGGAGGGAGGATGTACCGCACCGGCGACCGGGTGCGCTGGACGGCCGACGGCGACCTCGTCTACCTCGGCCGCGCCGACGACCAGGTCAAGGTGCGCGGCTTCCGGATCGAACTCGGCGAGGTCGAGGCCGCGTTGGCCCGCCACCCGCAGGTCGCGGCCGCCGCCGCCCGGGTCGTGGAGCACGACGGCCACCGGCGCCTGGTCGGCTACGCGGTGCCCCGCGCGGGCGGGCTGCCGGAGGCCGCCGAGTGGCGCGCCTTCCTCGGCCGCACGCTCCCCGACCACCTGGTACCCGCCCTGGTGGTGCGGCTGGAGCGGCTGCCGCTCGGCGCCACCGGCAAACTCGACCGGCGCGCACTGCCCGAACCGGAGTGGGCGGCCCCGGCGGCCGAAGCCCGGCCGCTGCGCACCGAGGCGGAACGCACCCTCGCCGCGATCTGGCGCGAGGTGCTCGGCGTGCCCGAAGTCGGCGCGGACGACAACTACTTCGCGCTCGGCGGCGACTCGATCCTCGGCATCCGGATCGTCTCGGCGGCCCGCCGGGCCGGCCTCGCGCTGACCCCCCGCCACCTGTTCGCTCACCAGACGCTGGCCGAACTCGCCCTCGCCGCCCAGGAGTCACCCCGCCCGGCCGTCCTCGCCGAACAGGGCGCCGTCGTCGGCGAGACCCCGCTCACCCCCGTCCAGCACTGGCTGCTGGACACCCTCGACGGAGACCCCGCCCGCTTCACCCAGTCCGTCTCCTTCCGCCTCGCCCCCGGCACCGACCCGGCCCTGCTGCGGGCCGCACTGGCCGCCGTCCTGGAGCGGCACGACGCGCTGCGGCTGCGCTTCCGGCCGCTCGGCGACGGCCGCTGGCGCCAGGACGGCGCCGCACCCGGCGAGGCACCGGACCTGCGGACGTACGACCTGCCCGCCGCCACCGCACCGGAGTTCGACGCGGTCGCGCGCGAACTCGCCGAGGGCTTCGACCTGGCCGACGGACCGCTGCTGCGGGCCGCCCTGTGCCGCTTCGAGGGCGACCCCCACCCCGTCCTGCTGCTGGCCGCGCACCACCTGGTGGTCGACGCGGTGTCCTGGCGCATCATCCTGGAGGACCTCGAAGTCGCCCACCGCGCCCTGCACGCCGGCGGGCGGCCCGACCTCGGCCCCAAGACCACCTCGTTCCGGGCCTGGGCCGAACGCCTCGCCGCCCACACCGCGGCCGGCGGCTTCGACGCGGAACGCGCCCACTGGTCCGACCAGGCCCACGAGGCCGCCACCGCCCTGCCGACCGACCTCGACGGCGCCAACACCGCCGCCGAAGAGGAGTCGCTGACCCTCGGCCTGGACGCCGACACCACCCGGCGGCTGCTCCAGGACGTCCCCGAGGCCTACCGCACCCGCGTCAACGACGTCCTGCTCAGCGCCCTGGGCCGGGTGCTGGCCCGCTGGACCGGACGGGACAGGGTGGCCGTCGCCCTGGAGGGCCACGGCCGCGAGGACCTGTTCGACGGCGTCGACCTGAGCCGCACCGTCGGCTGGTTCACCGCCCTGTACCCCGTCGCCCTCGACGTGCCCCGGGGCGCCGACACCGGCACCGTCCTCAAGGCCGTCAAGGAGAACCTGCGCGCCGTCCCGCACGGCGGCCTCGGCCACGGCGCGCTGCGCCACCTGACACCCGACCTCCGACTGCCCGAGGCGCCGCGAATCTCCTTCAACTACCTGGGCCGGCAGGACTGGACCGCCACCCCCGGCGGCCTGCTGCACGCCCCGCACGGACCGCTCACCGGCGGCATGGACCGCGAGGCCGAGCGCCCGCACCTGCTGGACGTGCTCGGGCGGGTCAGCGAAGGCCGGCTGGAGTTCACCTGGTCCTACTCCCGTGAGGTCCACCACCGGGAGACGATCGCCCGGCTGGCCGCCGAACTGCTCGACGAACTGCGGGAGATCGTCCGCCACTGCGCCGAACCCGGCGCCGGCGGCCGCACCCCCTCCGACTTCCCGCTCGTCCGCCTCGACCAGACCGCCGTCGACCGGCTGGCCGGCACCGGGCGCGACGTCACCGACATCCAGCCGCTCACCCCCACCCAGACCGGCATGGTGGTGCACGGCCTCGACGAGGCGCGGCACGGCCTGTACGTCGAGCGGATCACCTTCGTCCTGGACGGCGCCCGCGACCCCCGGCTGCTCGCCGCCGCCTGGCAGCACGTCATCGACCGCACCCCCGTGCTGCGCACCACCGTCGCTCTGCACGACGTGCCCGTCCCTCTCCAGGTGGTCCACCGGCACGCGCCGCTGCCGGTCACCGACCACGACTGGAGCGACCTGACGGAGGCCGAGCGCGAGGCCCGGCTGGAGCGGCTGCTCGCCGAACGGCAGGCCCGCCCGCTCGCCCTGGACCGGGCCCCGCTGCTGCGGCTCGACCTGATCCGGCTCGGGCCGGACGCGGTACGGGTGGTGTGGACCTTCCACCACGTGCTGCTGGACGGCTGGAGCGTCTTCCACGTCCTGTCCGACGTGCTCGCCGCCCACGCCGCGCTCGCCCGGGGCGAGGTGCCCGAACTGCCCGAGCGCCGACCCTTCGCGGACTACGTCGGCTGGCTCGCCGCCCGCGACACCGCCCCCGCCCAGGCGCACTGGCGCACCGCGCTGTCGGACCTCGCCACACCCACCGCACTGCCCTACGACCGCAGGCCCGCCCCCGGCGACACCGCCCGCTCCGACTCCTGGCTCTCCCACCGCCTCGACGAGGCCGCGACGGAGCGGCTCCAGGAGTTCGCCCGCCGCCACCGCCTCACCCTCAACACCCTGGTGCAGGGCGCCTGGGCGCTGCTGCTGTCGCGCTGGAGCGGGGAGCGGCAGGTGTGCTTCGGCACCACCGTC
>NZ_JAFLNG010000069.1 GCF_017427025.1 Streptomyces sp. FH025 | reverse complement strand
GGCGCCCGCCGGGGGAGTGGCGGGAGCGGCCGGCTGCGGGTCCGGGATGCTGGTGGTCTGGATCGGCTCCAGCGGCGAACCCTTGAGGGCCTGGTTCATCGCCATCTGCCAGATCGGACCGGGGCCGTCGGCGCCGAAGACCTCGTCGAAGTGCTTGCCGCCGATGTTGATGTTCTTCATCTTGACGCCGCCGGCCGGGCCGCCGAGCCAGACCGCGGTGGCCAGCGACGGGGTGTAGCCGTCGAACCAGGCGGCCTTCTTCTCGTCGGTGGTACCGGTCTTGCCGGCGATCTTGCGGCCGTCGTCCAGGCCGAGGGCGGCCGCGGTGCCCTTCTCGGTCACGTTGAGCAGGACGGTGTTGAGCGAGTCCGCGGTCTGCTCGGAGAAGGCCTGGCTGCACTGGGACTGCGGGACCTTGATGTCCTTGCCGTCCACCGTGGTGATCTTGTTGATCGCGATCGGGGTGCAGTACTTGCCGCGCGCGGCGAAGGTCGCGTAGACGTTCGCCATGGTCAGCGGGGAGAGCTCCAGGGTGCCCAGGACCATCGACGGCACCTCCTGGAAGGCGTCGCCCTTGGACGACTGGGTGATGCCCAGCTTGTTCGCCATCTGCTTCATCGCGCAGAGGCCGACCTGCTGCTCCATCTGCACGAAGTAGGTGTTGACGGACAGCGCCATGGCCTGCTTGAGCTCGTACGGGCCGACCTCGCTGGCCGACTCGTTCTTCACCGTGGCCTTGGGCTTGTCGGTGTTCTTCCAGGTGCCCGAGCAGGTGGACATCTGCGGGTAGTCGATCTTGTTCTCGGACGGGAACGCCTGGGTGTTCGACATGCCCGACTCCAGCGCCGCCGCGGCCAGGATCGGCTTGAAGGTCGAACCGGTCTGGAAGCCGTTGCCGCCGCCCATCGCCGCGTCGACGTTGAGGTTGACGACGGTCTGGTTCTTGTTCGGGTCCAGGCCGTACGGGCGGGTCTGGGCCATCGCCAGGATCTTGCCGGTGCCGGGCTCCATCATGGTCGCCGCGGCCGACACCTGGTCGGTCACGTTGACCTTCTTGGTGACGGCGTTCTGGGCGGCGGCCTGCTTGTCCGGGTCCAGCGTGGTGTAGATGTTCAGACCGCCGGTGTCCCAGAGCTTCTTCCGCTCGTCGGCGCTCTTGCCGAAGGCCGGGTCCTGCTTGACCACGTGGCGCACGTAGTCGCAGAAGAAGCCCATGCCGGCCTGGGCGGTGATGCAGCCGTTCTGCGGGTCCTTGTACTTCAGACCCAGCGGGGCGGCCTTCGCCTCCTTCGCCTGGTCGGCGGTGATGTGCTTGTTCTCCAGCATCTTGTCGATGACGACGTTGCGGCGCTTGACCGTGTTGTCGGGGTAGCGCACCGGGTCGTACTGCGACGGGTTCTGGACCAGGCCGGCGAGGGTGGCGGCCTCGGCGATGGTCAGGTCCTTGTTGCTCTTGCTGAAGTAGCGCTGGGACGCGGACTCGACCCCGTAGGCCTGGTGGCCGTAGAAGGTGATGTTGAGGTAGTTGGTGAGGATCTGATCCTTGGTCAGGTCCTCCTCCAGCTTGATCGCGACCTTCAGTTCCTGGATCTTGCGGCCGAGGGTCTTGCGCTGGGCCTCCAGGACGGCCGCCTGGTCGTCACCGGCCTTCTCCACGTTGACGTTCTTCACGTACTGCTGGGTCAGCGTGGAGGCGCCCTGGGAGGCGGTGCCGCTCTCCGCGTTCTTGCCGACCGCGCGGAGGATGCCCTTGAGGTCGACGGCGCCGTGGTCGTAGAAGCGGGCGTCCTCGATGTCGACCTGGGCGTGCCGCATGAACGGCGACATCTGGTCGGCGGTGAGGACGGTGCGGTCGCGCTCGTAGACCTTGGCGATCAGGCCGCCCTTGGCGTCGAAGATCTGGGTGGCCTGGGTGAGCGGCGGGGTCTTGAAGTCGTCGGGGATGTTCTGGAAGCTCTCCGCCGTGTCCTTGGCGGTCAGCCCGATGGCGCCGACGGCGGGCAGGGCGAGGCCTGCCAGCAGGACTCCGGAGAGCACGCTGACGCCCAGGAACTTCACGCCGTTGCCGGCGTGGTCCATCGGTGATCCGCTGCTCTTGCGGCGCGGAGCTCCGGTGTTGCCTGGGGGCGGGGATGCCTGGGGGCGCTTCGGTGCCATGGGGAGAACCCTACGTCCCGGAATCCCGCACATAGGGGCAGGTGTTCGCCTAGGCTTGTCACAAGCTTGCGACAGCTTCGGTGCGTCAACACCATTCACTCTTGTGAGTGGGGAGACTTGTCCGAATTGACCGCTCTCGTGCGGTTTTTGAGGCCGCTGCGGCCTGTTGTGCTCGTGTGAACGGTTGCGCTCAGTGATGGCGCCTGTGGCGAGAGTGTGGGCCTTGAGCTTGGCAAGGGTCGCGACCTGCGATCACTCCAACGAGTGAGCTGACCGATACCCATAGTCCGATTGGGTCATTCGAGATTGAGCCCGAAGGGGCTGTTGCAAGCTGTCGTTCTTCCGTAACGTCCTCAACTGGCAACGGTGAATATGCCGTTGCCGCCGTGGGGGAGCCTCGAATACGGGAGAGGACGGCGCCGGCATGGGCTGGGTTGACGACTGGAGTGCGCAGGCCGCCTGCCGCACGAGTGATCCGGACGAACTGTTCGTCCAGGGGGCGGCACAGAACCGGGCGAAGGCGGTGTGCAGCGGCTGCCCCGTTCGAACGGAGTGCCTCGCGGACGCCCTGGACAACCGGGTGGAGTTCGGGGTGTGGGGCGGGATGACGGAGCGCGAGCGCCGGGCGCTGCTGCGCCGCCGCCCGACGGTCATCTCGTGGCGGAAGCTGCTGGAGACGGCCCGCACCGAGTACGAGGAGTCCCTCGCGACCGGCGTGATACTGACGGACTACGCCCAGGCGGGCTGAGCGGCGGCACCACGGGCCCCGCCCGACCGGTCGTACCAGTCGTACCGGTCGTGTCGGCCGTGCCCTGCGGGGACTACGCCGCTCCGTTGAGCCTGTCCCCGATGGCCCGCAGCCCGTCCAGGTCGTGCACGTCGCCCGGCAGCGCGGCGACCTCCACGATCGGCACGTCCGGGTACACCGAGACGAAGCGGTCGCGGGTGCGCCGCTCGCGCCCCATGATCTGCATCCGCTCGGCGTGCAGCCGCAGCAGTCCCGCCGCGAGCAGCTCCGCCTCGGGCGAGGAGTGCTCCGAGCCGTTCTCCTCCAGGGCCTCGGCGGCCGCCAGCGCCCGTTCCGCGGTCAGCTGCGGCGCTCCCGTGCTGTGCACCCGGTTGAGCACCAGCCCGGCCAGCGGCATCCGGTCCGCGGCGAGCCGGTCCACGAAGTACGCAGCCTCGCGCAGCGCGTCCCGCTCCGGCGCGGCCACCACCAGGAACGCCGTGCCCGGCGCCTTGAGCAGCTGGTAGGTGCGGTCGGCGCGCTCGCGGAAGCCGCCGAACATCGAGTCCATCGCACTGACGAAGGTCTGCACGTCGGTGAGCAGCTGGGCGCCGAAGATCTTGCCCAGGGTGCCGGTGAGCAGGCCCATCCCGGCGTTGAGGAACCTCATCGCGCTGCGCCCGCCGACCTTGGCCGGGGCGGTCAGGATCCGGATCACCCGGCCGTCCAGGAAGGACCCGAGCCGGTTCGGGGCGTCCAGGAAGTCCAGCGCCGAGCGGGACGGCGGGGTGTCCACGACGATCAGGTCCCACTCCTCGGCGGCGCGCAGCTGCCCGAGCTTCTCCATCGCCATGTACTCCTGCGTGCCCGCGAAGCCGGCCGACAGGGACTGGTAGAACGGGTTCTCCATGATCGCCCTGGCCCGTTCGGGCTCGGCGTGGGCCAGCACGACCTCGTCGAAGGTCCGCTTCATGTCGAGCATCATGGCCTGGAGCTCTCCTCCGGCCCCTCGCCCGGTGCCGCCCCCGTCCGAGCCTCCGAGCGGCGCCCCCTCCATGGGGGTGACGCCCTTGACCACCCGGGGGGTGTTGTCGAGCTCGGTCAGACCCATCGACTGGGCCAGCCGCCGGGCCGGATCGATGGTCAGCACCACGACCTTGCGGCCGCGCTCGGCGGCCCGCAGGCCGATCGCCGCCGCGGTGGTGGTCTTGCCGACGCCGCCCGAGCCGCAGCAGACGATGATCCTGGTCTTCGGGTCGTCGATCAGCGCGTCGACCGCGAGCCGGCTGCCGGTGCCCCGCACGCCGTTCGTCGAAGAGCTCACGCCGCCCCCTGCCGCTTCAGTTCGCCCGCCAGCCGGTACAGCCCGCCGAGGTCCACGCCCTCGCCCAGCAGCGGCAGTTCGTACGTCGGGAGCCGCAGCTGCTGAAGGTCGGCGCGCTGCTCGCGCTCCAGCTCGACCCGCTCGGCGTGCTCCCTGGCCTGCTCCAGCAGCGGGTCGAGCAGCGGCTCCACCGCCGCCCGGACCGTCTCCGCCCTGCGCGAGCGGCCCCCCAGCCCGGCCTCGCCGAGGGCCAGTGCCACCTCCTCGCGGTGGTCCCCGTCCACCGCGGCCACGGCGGCCGCGTCCAGCACCGGCGGCCGGACCATGTTGACCATCACCCCGCCCACCGGGAGCTTCGCCTCGCGCAGCTCCGCGATGCCGTCGACCGTCTCCTGCACCGGCATCTCCTCCAGCAGGGTGACCAGGTGCACGGCCGTCTCCGGCGACCGCAGCACCCGCATCACGGCCTGCGCCTGGGTGTGTATCGGGCCGATCCGGGCCAGCCCGGCGACCTCGGAGTTGACGTTCAGGAACCGGGTGATCCGGCCGGTCGGCGGCGCGTCCATCACCACCGCGTCGTAGCGGCGCCGCCCGTCCGGGCCCTTGCGCCGGGCCGCCTCGCAGGCCTTGCCGGTGAGCAGGACGTCCCGGACGCCGGGGGCGATGGTGGTGGCGAAGTCGACGAAGCCGACCTTCTGCAGCGCCTTGCCGGCCCGGCCGAGCTTGTAGAACATCTCCAGGTACTCGAGCAGGGCCTGCTCGGTGTCGATCGCCAGCGCGAGGACCTCGCCGGCCCCGCCCTCCCCGGCGGGCAGCCCCAGCTGGGTGCGGGAGACCGAGGCGATCCGGCGCTCCTCGTACGGGAGTGCGGCGATGCCGAACAGCTCGGCGATGCCCTGCCGCCCCTCGACCTCGATCAGCAGCACCCGTCCGCCGTCGGCGGCCAGCGCCAGGGCCAGCGCGGCGGCCAGCGTGGTCTTCCCGGTGCCGCCCTTGCCGCTGACCACGTGCAGCCGGACGCCCTCCCAGTCGGGGTCGCGCCGGGCCGCCTGGCCGGGGGTGCGTGCCACGCTCCGTCTCCGTCCGTCTCCGTCCTACGGGCGCCCCCTCAACCGAGGGCGCCCCTCTCGCGAGGGTAACCAGGGAGCGCGCCCGATGCCCGGAGCACCCGGGGTGCCAGGACTGAATCATGCCCCCTTTGTGCCCCACCTCACACGCCGTCCACGGTGCGGCGGCGATCGCCGCGACGGCTCGTCTAGAGTCTGGCCATGACCAAGTGGGAATACATGACGGCGCCCCTGCTGGTGCACGCCACCAAGCAGATCCTGGACAACTTCGGCGAGGACGGCTGGGAGCTCGTCCAGGTCGTGCCCGGCCCCAACCCGGAGCAGCTGGTGGCCTACTTCAAGCGGGAGAAGAGCGCATGAGCAAGGTCGAGTCGAAGCTGGCCGAGCTGGGTCTGACCCTGCCGCCGGTGGCCGTTCCGGTCGCCGCGTACGTGCCGGCCCTGCGCTCCGGTGAGTTCGTGTTCACCTCCGGCCAGCTGCCGGTCGTCGAGGGCAAGCTCCCGAGCACCGGCAAGGTCGGCGCCGAGGTGTCCCCGGAGGAGGCCAAGGAGCTCGCGCAGGTCTGCGCGCTGAACGCGCTGGCCGCGATCAAGTCGGTGATCGGCGACCTCGACCTGATCGAGCGGGTCGTGAAGGTCGTCGGCTTCGTCGCCTCCGCCCCCGACTTCACCGGGCAGCCCGCCGTGATCAACGGCGCCAGCGAGCTGCTCGGCGCGGTGCTGGGCGAGGCCGGGGTGCACGCCCGCAGCGCGGTCGGCGTCGCGGTGCTGCCGCTGGACGCCCCGGTCGAGGTCGAGCTCCAGGTGCGCGTCAAGAGCGCCTGAACGTGATCGCGGAGGCGGGGACGGGCCTGTCCAACCCCGCCTCCGTGCGCTTAGCATCCGGGCATGGACCATCGAGCAACGACGCTCCCGATGCCGCCAGGATGGCCCGCCCGGATCCGGGCGGTCGACTCCGGCGAGCTGACCCCGCCGGTGCCCAGGCCCGCCGCGACCGTGGTGCTGCTGCGCGACGCCGCCGCCGGGCCGGAGGCCTACCTGCTGCGCCGCCGCACCTCGATGGCCTTCGCGGCCGGGATGTACGCCTACCCGGGCGGCGGGGTGGACCCGCGGGACGCCGAGGTCGAACCGGGCTGGGCCGGGCCGGCGCCCGGGGAATGGGCCCGGCGGCTCGGGGTGGACGCCCGGACGGCGCGGGCGGTGGTCTGCGCGGCCGTGCGCGAGACCTTCGAGGAGGCCGGCGTGCTGCTGGCCGGACCGGACGCCGGGAGCGTCGCCGCGCCGCGTGACTGGTCCGCCGAGCGGGCCGCGCTGGAGGCGCACGAGCTGTCCTTCGCCGAGTTCCTCCGCGACCACGGCCTGGTGCTGCGCAGCGACCTGCTGGGCGGCTGGGCCCGCTGGATCACCCCGGAGTTCGAGGAACGGCGCTACGACACCTGGTTCTTCGTCGCCGCCCTGCCGTCCGGCCAGCGCGCGGCCCTGGAGGTCGGCGAGGCCGACCGGGTCGCCTGGCTGACGCCCGCCGAGGCGGTGGAGGGCTACCGGGAGGGCCGGTTCGGCATGCTGCCGCCGACCGTGACGGTGCTGCGCGAACTGTCGTCGGTGCGGACGGCCGCCGAGGCGGTGGCCGTGGCGGACGACCGCGTGCTGGCGCCGGTGCTGGGCCGGGCCGAGGTCCGGGGCGACCGCATGACGGTCCGCTGGCCCGGGTACGACGAACTGACCATCGACGGGGAGTTTCCCGAGGGCTCCTGATCGTCCGATGATCGTCCGACCGTACGGAAACCGCCGTACCGACACGACCATCCGCTTCACCGCCTGTTCCACCGACCGATCCACCGACCGTTCCACCGACCGATCCGCCGACCGCTCCGTCGACCAGAAAGGACCGACGCCGATGAACCACGACGATGTGGCTCGCCGGAAGGCACCCGAGCTGCCCGCCCGCCGACTGACCCCCCGTTCCCCGGCCTGCTCCGGCCCGGTCCCGTTCGTCGAGGTCGCCCAGCGCGCCCTCGTCCGGGCCCTGCCGCTGCGGGTCCTGCACCGTGACGGCGAGGGCGGCCGGTGAGCGGACTCCTGCCGGGTGACCCCGCCGCCGCGATCGGCGGCGAGGCGACCCCTCGGGCGCTGTGCGTGCTGGCGCCGAACCCGTCGCCGATGACGTTGGACGGCACCAACACCTGGCTGCTCTCCGAGCCCGGTTCGGACCTCGCGGTGGTGATCGACCCGGGACCGCTGCACGAGGGCCACCTGCGCCGGGTGGTCGAGCTCGCCGAGGAGCGGGGCAAGCGGATCGCGCTCACCCTGCTGACCCACGGCCACGCCGACCACTCCGAGGGCGCGGCCCGCTTCGCCGAACTGACCGGCACCGAGGTACGGGCGCTGGACCCGGCGCACCGGCTGGGCTCCGAGGGCCTGGTCGGCGGCCAGCGCCTGGACGTCGGTGGCCTCGACCTGCGGGTCGTGGCCACCCCCGGCCACACCTCGGACTCGCTGACCTTCCACCTGCCCGCCGACGGCGCGGTCCTCACCGGGGACACCGTGCTCGGCCGCGGCACCACGATGGTCGCCCACCCCGACGGCCGGCTCGGCGACTACCTGGACTCGCTGCGCCACCTGCACACCATGGCCTCCGAGCACGGCGTGCGGACGGTGCTGCCCGGCCACGGGCCGGTGCTCGCGGACGCGCTCGGCGCCGTCGACTACTACCTGGCCCACCGGGCCACCCGGCTCGCCCAGGTGGAGACCGCGGTCGAGGCGGGCTGCCGGACGGCCGCGGACGTGGTGGCCCGGGTCTACGCCGACGTGGACCGGGCGCTCTGGCCGGCGGCCGAACTCTCGGTGCGGGCGCAGTTGGAGTACCTGGAGGAGCACGGGCTCATCCCGGACCTGGGCTGAGCCGGCGAAGGACCGGGCTGAACCGGCGCAGGCCTGCGCTGAACCGGCGAAGGCCTGCGCTGAGTCGCGAACGCCTGCGCCGAGCCGCGAACACCGAAGGGCCCGTCCGTTTCCGGACGGGCCCTTCGCGGTGCTCGGGTGTCAGCGCGAGCGGCGGGACAGCCGCTCGACGTCCAGGAGGACCACCGCGCGCGCCTCCAGCTTCAGCCAGCCGCGGCCGGCGAAGTCGGCGAGCGCCTTGTTGACCGTCTCGCGGGAGGCGCCGACCAGCTGGGCCAGCTCCTCCTGGGTGAGGTCGTGGGCGACGTGGATGCCCTCCTCGGACTGCACGCCGAACCGGCGGGAGAGGTCCAGCAGGGCCTTGGCGACGCGACCGGGCACGTCGGAGAAGACCAGGTCGGACATCACGTCGTTGGTCCGGCGCAGGCGGCGGGCGATGGCCCGCAGCAGCGCGATGGAGACCTCGGGGCGGGCGTGCAGCCAGGGCTGCAGGTCGCCGTGGCCGAGGCCCAGCAGCTTGACCTCGGTGAGCGCGCTGGCGGTGGCGGTGCGCGGGCCCGGGTCGAACAGCGACAGTTCGCCGATCATCTCGCTGGGGCCGAGCACGGCCAGCATGTTCTCGCGGCCGTCCGGCGAGGCGCGGTGCAGCTTCACCTTGCCCTCGGCGACGACGTACAGCCGGTCGCCCGGGTCGCCCTCGTGGAACAGCGACTCACCACGGGCGAGGGTGACCTCGGTCATGGAAGCGCGCAGCTCGCCGGCCTGTTCGTCGTCGAGTGCCGCGAAGAGTGCGGCGCGCCGCAGAACGTCGTCCACGTGCTTCCTCCTTCTCGGCCGTGCGGCGGGTGGGCCGTCCGGCGCAAGTTCCGTTCAGTGTTCTGCATCACCAAGCATGGCGCATGTCGCTCCGATCATATGAGGAGGGGGTGTGTGCGGGTGTGCCGTGCGGGGCCATTCGTACCGGTTGGTCTCCGGGTGGGGCGCCCGGTGGCGGTCACTCGATCGAACGTCCGACCGATGGTGTCGAACGGGCGTGTCGTGGAATATATGTTTCACAGATAAATTACCTGCTAACCTTTTCCTATGGTCACAACCACCAAGTTCCGGCAGGCACTCCGGGTCGGTCCGCCCGGAGACGGCTGGCACAAGCCCGCGCTCAGCGCCGTGGTGACCCTCGGCACCCTCAACCTCACCCTGCTCGCCCTCGGCCGACTGGACCTCGCCCTCTACACCTCGGCAGGTGGCCTCGGCGCGCTCTACGGACACGGTCTGCCCTACCGGGCCCGCGCCCGGACCCTGGCCGGCGTGCTCCTGGGCACCGTCCTCAGCACCGCCGCCGCCCTCACCGCCTCCGCGCTGACCCGCGACGCCGTCGTACTGGTCGCGGTGGCGGCCGCGCTCGCCGCCCTGCACAAGCTGCTCTGCGACGCCGCCCGGGTCGGTCCGCCCGGCGCCCTGATCATCACCTTCACCAGCGCCAGCTGCGCCTTCGTCCCGCAGCGCCCCGCCGACCTTCCGGCGCACCTGGCGCTCACCGTGCTCGGCGCCGCCCTGGCCTGGCTGGTCTGCATGGCCCCCGCACTGCCGCGCCCGTACGGCCCGGAACGGATCGCCACCGCCCGTGCGCTGGAGGCCGCCGCCCGGCTGCCGCGCAGCGAGCCCGGCGCGCCGGACGCCGCTGCCGCCCGCACCGCCCTGGTCGGCGCGGTCGCCGCGGCCCGGCACAGCCTCGCGCTCTCCTCCCCGAACCGGCGGCGGGACCTCGGCGACGCACCCGAGCGGCTGCTGGTCCGCGCGGAGGGGGCGCTCGCCGCGCCCACCGACCCGGCCACCGCCGAGCGGTACGCGGCCTGGGCCCGCGACCTGCGCCGGGGCCGCCCGCTGCCACTGCTCGACCTCACCGAGGCGGAGGAAGCCGAACTGCGTGCCCACCGCCCCGGCCCCCGGCCCTCGCTGCGCGCCGCACTGCGGCCCGGCTCCGCGCTGCTGCCGATAGCCCTGCGGGTCGCGGTCGGCTGCGCCGCCGCCGGATGGCTCTCGCTGGCGCTCGGCGTCGGCCGCCCGTACTGGGCCGTGGTCACCGCGGCCTCGGTGTTCCAGGCCAACAGCACGCTCTCCTGGCAGCGCGCGCTGCAACGGGTGCTGGGCAACCTGCTCGGTCTGGCGGTGTTCACCGCCGCCCTGCCCCTCGCGCACTCCGGACCGGTGGCGCTGATCGTGCTCGGGCTGGTGTGCCAGTTCGGCGCGGAGGCGACGATCGCCCGCAGCTACTGGCTCGCCACCGTCTTCGTCACGCCGATGGCACTGCTGATGACCGAGTTCGCCGGCCTGCAACCCGCCCGGGCCCTGGTCGCCGACCGCTGGCTGGACACCTGCGTCGGCGCGCTCACCGGCCTCGCCGCCTGCCTGCTCGTCACCAACCGCCGGACCGCCATTCGGCTCTCCCGCGCCCTGGCCGGAGCCGAGAGCGCCACCGACGCGGCCCGGACCGCCGGCCCCGGCCCCGAGGCCACGGCCGCCCGGACCGGCCTGGCCGCCGCCCTGCTGGAACTGCGCGAGGCCGCCGACACCGCCACCGGCGAATGGCGCCGTCCCGTCCTCCCGCACCAGCGCACCGCCGACACCGAACGGCACGCCCACCACCAACTGGCGGCCCTGCTGGCGCGGCGCGGTGACGTCCGGGGCACGCCCTAAGATCGGGGGGAGGCGGACCGCAGAACGGGAGCAGCGCACGTGGAGGACGTCGTCGCAGGTGTGCTGCGCCAGTGGGAGCGTGCCTACCCGGGCCTGGACACCGGCCCGATCGCCGTCCTCGGCCGGATCAACCGCTGCGCCGCACTGCTCCAGCAGACCCCCGACCCGCTCACCCGGGCCGGCCTCACCCGCGCGGAGTTCGACATCCTCGGCGCCCTGCGCCGGGTCGACAGCGAGCTGACCCCCACCCAACTGGCCCGGGAGAGCTTCGCCTCCGGCGCCGCCGTCACCAAGCGCCTGCGGCTGCTGGAGGAGCGCGGCCTGGTCAGCCGCCGCACCGACGACCGGGACCGCAGGGTCGCCCACCTCTCGCTCACCGACGCCGGGCTGGAACTGGTCGACGGCCTGATCCAGGAACTCGTCGCCTACGACCGCGCCCTCCTCTCCGGCCTCACCCACGACCAACAGGACCGCCTCGCCGAAGGCCTGGCCGACCTCCTCAACACCCTTGAGGGCACCATCGGCCGCCCGCTCCGATGACCGCCCCCGGCACGTTGCCCGACCCCTCGGCCGCACCGCCTCGTTCACGCAACAGCGGCCCCGGCAGGGCGGTTTCCGTGCTTGATCGGCCCCGAGCGGTGCGCCGCTCGGCGTAGCCTTCGTGCATGGCAGAGAGCAAGGCCCGGAAGACCGCGACGTCGAAGCCCGTGTCGGAGTCGGCGTCCAAGCCGTCGGTGACGAAGCCGGTGGCCAAGAAGGCGGCCGCGAAGCGGACGGCGGTGAAGTCGGCGGCGGTGAAGTCGGCGGCGGTGAAGTCGGCGGCGGTGAAGTCGGCGGCGGTGAAGCTGAGGAAGCCGGAGTCGCACCTGGCGATGGTGCGGCGGGCGCGGCGGATCAACCGAGAACTGGCGGAGCTGTATCCGTACGCGCATCCGGAGTTGGACTTCGAGAACCCGTTCCAACTGCTGGTGGCCACCGTGTTGTCGGCGCAGACGACGGACCTGCGGGTGAACCAGACCACCCCGGCGCTGTTCGCTAAGTACCCGACGCCCGAGGACATGGCGGCGGCGAACCCGGAGGAGCTGGAGGAGATCATCCGGCCCACCGGCTTCTTCCGGAACAAGGCTAAGTCGCTGATCGGCCTGTCGATCGCGCTGCGCGACGAGTTCGGCGGCGAGGTCCCCGGCCGGCTGGACGACCTGGTGACCCTGCCCGGCGTCGGCCGCAAGACCGCCAACGTCGTGTTGGGCAATGCCTTCGGAGTGCCGGGCATCACCGTCGACACCCACTTCGGGCGGCTGGCACGGCGCTTCGGCTGGACCACCGAGGACGATCCGGTGAAGGTCGAGCACGCCGTCGGCGAGATCTTCCCGAAGTCGGAGTGGACGATGCTCTCGCACCGCGTGGTCTTCCACGGCCGCCGGATCTGCCACTCCCAGAAGCCCGCCTGCGGAGCCTGCCCGATCGCGCCGCTCTGCCCCGCGTACGGGGAGGGCGAGACCGACCCGGAGAAGGCCCGCAAGCTGCTCAAGTACGAGATGGGCGGTCAGCCCGGACAGCGGCTGCGGCCGCCGTCGGACTTTCCCGGTGAGGCGGCCGCCCGCGCCGACGCCGCCGCCCACCACGGGCGGGTCGCGGACCTGGCGGTGGAGAAGTGATCGCGGGGGCGATCGAGCGGGACGGCCTGCCGGGCTGGCTGGAGCCGGTCCGGGAGGCGGCCGAGCGGGTACTGCCGGAGCAGCTGAGCCGCTTCCTGCCGCCGCGGGAGGGCGGCCGGGCGGCGGCCGTGCTGATGCTGTTCGGCGAGGGACCGGACGGACCGGACCTCCTGCTGATCGAGCGGGCCCGCTCGCTGCGCTCGCACGCCGGTCAGCCGTCCTTCCCGGGTGGCGCGCTGGACCCTGAGGACGGCGACCCGGACGGCCACGGCCCGATCGCGGCGGCGCTGCGCGAGGCCTGGGAGGAGACCGGCCTGGACCCGTCCGGGGTGCAGGTCTTCGCGGCGCTGCCCCGGCTGTACATCCCGGTGAGCCACTTCGTGGTGACGCCGGTGCTGGGCTGGTGGCGGGTGGAGTCCCCGGTGCGCCCGGTGGACCTGGGCGAGACCGGCGCGGTGTTCCGGGTGTCGATCGCCGACCTGGCCGACCCGGCGAACCGGGTCCGGCTGCGGCACCCGTCCGGGCACATCGGGCCGGCCTTCGCGGTCGCCGGGCGGCTGGTGTGGGGGTTCACCGCGGGGGTGATCGACCGGGTGCTGCACCACAGCGGCCTGGAGCTGCCCTGGGACCCGTCCCGGGTGGTCGACCTCTCGGACGACGCGCTCGCACTGGTCCAGGGCGACCTCGAACACTCCCGCGCGCTGCCGGGCGGCGACGTCGACGCCTCGTGACGGGCCGTCGGCGCGGGCGGGTCGCCAACCGTGGGAGGGTGTCGGGGTGAACGTCCTCGATGTGCTGCTGATCGCCGCTGCCGTGGCATTCGCCGTGTCGGGCTACCGGCAGGGCTTCGTGGTGGGTGTGCTGTCACTCGTCGGCTTCCTCGGCGGCGGCCTGCTGGCCGTCCAGCTGCTGCCGCTGCTGCTCGACCACCTCAGCCCCGGCACCACCGCCTCGGTGGTGGCCGTCGTGGTGGTGATCGTCTTCGCCGCGATCGGCCAGGCGATCACCGCGCACTTCGGCTGGAAGCTGCGCGGGCACATCGACCGGCGCCCGGCCCGGGTGCTGGACGCGACCGGCGGTGCGGCGGTCAACGTGGTCTCGATGCTGCTGGTGGCCTGGCTGATCGGCTCGGCGCTGGCCGGGACGTCCCTGCCGACGGTCTCCAAGCAGGTCCGCTCCTCGGCGATCCTCGGCGGCGTCCAGAACGCGCTGCCCGGCGACGCGCCGAACTGGTTCTCGGACTTCTCCAAGGTGCTCGCCCGCAACGGGTTCCCGCAGGTCTTCAACCCCTTCGAGCACGAGCCGATCACCCAGGTCGACACCCCCGACCCGGCGCTGGCCGGCAGCCCGGCGGTGGCGAAGGCCCGGCAGAGCCTGGTCAAGGTGGTCGGCACCGCGCCCTCCTGCGGCAAGACCCTGGAGGGCAGCGGCTTCGTCTTCGCGCCGCACCGGGTGATGACCAACGCCCACGTGGTCGGCGGAGTGGACGAGCCGACCGTGCAGATCGGCGGCGTCGGCCAGCTGTACGACGCGACGGTGGTGCGCTACGACTGGCAGCGCGACATCGCCGTCCTGGACGTGCCCAAGCTGAACGCGCCCCCGCTGGCCTTCGCGGGCGAGGCGAAGACCAACGACAGCGCGATCGTCGCCGGCTTCCCCGAGAACGGCGCCTTCAACGTCCAGCCGGCTCGCATCCGCGGCCGGATCCAGGCCAACGGCCCGGACATCTACCACCGCGGCCAGGTGGTGCGCGACGTCTACTCGGTGCGCTCGCTGGTCCGCCAGGGCAACAGCGGCGGCCCGCTGCTCACCCCGGACGGCCAGGTGTACGGGGTGGTGTTCGCCAAGTCCCTGGACAGCGCCGACACCGGGTACGTGCTGACGGCGGCCGAGGTGCGTGAGGACGCGACGGCGGGCAGCAGCGCCAGCGCCCGGGTGGACACCCAGGGGTGCGCGCTCTGAGCCTCCGGGGACTGGCGTTCCGAGCTTCCGGCGCGGGGTGTCCTGTGCTGCCCCTGACGCTGAATGTCCTGAGCCTCCGACGCCGGGTGACGCCGGGTGTCCTGCCGGTCCGATATCCGTCGCACCGTCAGTCCTCCCTGGTAGCCTCGGCCGCGCTCACCCGTTCGGCTCAACCGGGCGCCGTCCCGGAGTGGGCTCAACGGGAGGTCGTGGTAGTCCGATGATGGGTCATTCGCACGCGGTGAGCGGGGCGATGCTGTACGCGGCGTCGGCTCCCTTCCTGCCCCCGCTGCTGCTGCACACCACGCTGCAGCCGGCGGACATACTGATGGGCACGGTGCTGTGCGCGGGGGCGGCCCTGCTGCCGGACCTCGACCACCACGACGGCTCGATCGCCAACTTCCTCGGCCCGGTCTCCAAGGCGCTCTGCCGTTTCGTGGCCTGGGCCTCCGGAGGTCACCGGCACGCCACCCACTCGCTGCTGTTCGTCGCGCTGATGGGCGGCGGCACCTGGGCCGGCGTCACCTACCTGGGCCGCAACTTCACCCTCGCGGTGACCTTCTTCCTGCTGGCACTCGCGATCCGCGCCCTGCGGCTCTGCCCGCCGAGCAACGGGCCGGAGGCGTGGATCACCGTCATCGGTCTGGCCGCGCTCGGCACCTTCGGGATGAACACCTGGATGCCCAACTCGCCCGGCTGGCTGCCGTACGCGGTCGCGCTGGGCACTCTGGCGCACCTGCTGGGCGACTGCCTGACCAAGAAGGGCGCGCCGCTGCTGTGGCCGCACAAGGAGCGCTACGAGATCGTGCTGATCAAGCGCAGCGGGAACAACGTCGAGACCAAGGTGCTGGTGCCGATCATGTCGGTGGCGACCTTCGTCCTGCTCTGGTTCACCGCGCTGTCGCCGACGATCGTGAACTGATCGGCTGGCGGGCTGGCGGGCGGCGCGTGTCGCTTCGTCGGGTGGGGGTGTGGGGCCGACCGGTTGCTGACCGGTCGATCGAAGCGGCGCGAGGCCTCAGGTCTCGCGCCGCAGTCGTGCGCCCACCCAACGGGCGCGTCGGCCGAGGATGCGCGGGATGCCCATCTGCCGCTGCGACCCGCGCCGACGGCGGTCGAGGCCATCGAAGCCGTCGAGGCCGTCGAAGCCGATGCCGTCGAAGCCGAGGTCCTCGGCCCGGTCCGGGTGGTGCGCGGAGCGCTGGGGGCTGTTGTGGCGTCGGCCGTGCGGGGTGTCGCCGTGATCGGGCATCCAGGTCATACCGGATGGATGCCCTCGGGCCGGTGGAGGTAACCGCCCTGGCCGGGTCGAAATTGGCCTATGCGGTTGTCATATGAGCGCTGTAGTAAGGGAGTTGGGCCCAAGGACCCTTCCCTGTTGCCCCTCCGCTGGGCCCTCGCCCCGTCACTCCTTGTGACGCCCGACCCAGTCCAGCAGCTCGGCCGTGAACTCCTCCGGTGCCTCCTCGTGCGGGAAGTGCCCGACCTCCGGCAGCAGCCGCCAGCGGTACGGTGCGGCCACGTACTCGCCGCCGCCGAGCGCGGTGCGCGACAGCAGCACCGGGTCCGAGGCGCCCTGGACGTGCAGGGTCGGCGCGGTGATCGGCTTCTTCATCCGCCGGGCGAACTGGATGCCGTCCGGTCGGGCCATCGAGCGCAGCAGCCAGCGGTACGGCTCGATCGAACAGTGCGCGGTGCTGGGGATCCGGATCGCCTGCCGGTACGCGTGCACCGCCGTCTCGTCCAGCTTGTGCGGCCCGGTCCACTCGTCCAGGTAGCGGCCGACCAGTGCGGCGTCGTCGGCCACCAGGCGGCGCTCCGGTATCCACGGCCGCTGGAAGCCCAGCACGTGCTCGAAGGCGGCCATCTGCCGGCGGTCGGTCAGCAGGGCCCGGCGCAGGTCCCGGGGGTGTGCGGCGGAGACCACCGTGAGGCTCTGGATCACCGACGGGCGCATCACCGCGGCGACCCAGGCCAGGGTGCCGCCCGAGGCGTGCCCGACCAGGTGCGCCCGGCGCTCGCCGAGCGAGCGGATCACTCCGGTGATGTCCAGGGCGAGGTTGCCCGGGTCGTAGCCGCGCGGGGTGCGGTCGCTGCCGCCGATGCCCCGCAGGTCGAGCGCCACCGCGCGGTAGCCGGCCTCGGCCAGCGCGGTCAGCTGGTGGCGCCAGGCCCACCAGTACTCGGGCCAGCCGTGCACCAGCAGTACCAGCGGGCCGGTGCCCAGCTCGGCGATGTGGAAGCGGGCGCCGTTGGCCGCGAGGTCGCGGTGCGTCCACGGGCCGGACTGCCGGATGTCCCAGGACCCCGTGCCGCCGGCGCCGACGCCGTGGGGCCCTTCGGCGGCCGGCTCCTGGTCCTGTTCGGGGGCCGGCTCGGGGCCGGAGTCGAGGCCGGAATCGGCGGACGGCTGCGCGGGCACGGGCGTCTGGTCAAGCGGCATACCGAGAGCGTGTCACATCCGAGCGCCGGACACGTGCCCGGCACTCGCTGTCGGCGGGTTCGAACGCCCTCCCGTGTTTACGGGATGCGGCCCAGGGCCCGGTCGATCTCCTCCTTGGTGGCCGGGCGCGGACGGGCGTTCTTCAGCACGTCTGCGGTCTTCTGGGCGCCCTCGATGGCGCGGTGCGGCGGCTCGATCTTCTTGAAGGAGCGGTAGGCCAGCAGTCCGAGCAACACCGCGAGCACCAGGTAGGCGCCCGCCACGACGAGGAAGGACCAGCCGAGCGACAGGCCCAGCGCGTGGATGCCGAAGGCCGCCGCGGCGCTCAGCATCGGGATGGAGAACAGCGCGATCACGGCGGCCACCGCGATCGACACCCCGCCGGAGACGCCGCGCTTGACGTCCGCGCGGATCTCGGCCTTGGCGAGCGCGATCTCGTCGTGGACCAGCGCGGACAGGTCGGCGGTGGCCGCCGCGAACAGCTGTCCCACCGAACGCTCGCCCTCGTAGGGCGCCCGGCCGTTGCTGGACGGGTCTGCGGCTCCTGTGGGCATCAGCGGTTCTCCTCTGTGGCTGTGCGGCGTGACGCCGTCGCGGTGTGCGGTTCCGGGGCCGGTGGGGGGTCCGGAGGCGTCAGTGGGTTGTCGACAGCTCAGAATCATGCCCCTACCGGTCAGTCGGACACCACTCCGGGGCCCTGCCGGGGGGACGTGTCCCGGCCGCGGCCGGGCCGTGGGGACCGGTTCCGGCTCCGGGGCGTGACCCGGAGCCGGCGGCCTCAGCTGGTGGTGCCGGAGTCCTCGCCGGGCAGTCGGCGGGTGGGTTCGGAGACCCGCGCCCGCCAGGCCGGGTCGTCCTCCTGGTAGATGTCCGGGACCCCGTCGCCGTCCAGGTCCCGGTCCTCCTCCTCGCACAGCGCGCGGTAGTGCCGGTTGCGCAGCTTGAGCAGCACGGTGGCGACGGTCGCGCAGAGCAGCGAGCCGACCAGGACGGCCGTCTTGGAACGGTCGGCCAGCGCCAGGTCGTCCGGGAAGGCCAGCTCGCTGATCAGCAGCGAGACGGTGAAGCCGATTCCGGCCAGCACCGAGACGGCGAACAGGTCGGCCCACTTGAGCTGCGGGTTCAGCTCGGCCCGGGTGAACCGGGCGGCCAGCCAGGTGCCGCCGAAGACGCCCACCGTCTTGCCGACCAGCAGGCCGGTCATGATGCCGAGCGGGGCGGCCTGGGTGAACACCTCGCGCAGCGCCGGGCCGGATATCGCCACCCCGGCCGAGAACAGTGCGAACACCGGGACGGCGAGGCCGGCCGAGAGCGGGCGGACCAGGTGCTCGATGTGCTCGCCGGGGGAGTGCTGCTCGTCGCCCTCCCGGTGGCAGCGCAGCATCAGGCCCATCGCGACGCCCGCCACCGTGGCGTGGATGCCGCTCTCGTGCATCAGCGCCCAGACCACGACGGCCAGCGGCACGAACAGGTACCAGCCCTTCACCCCGCGCCGGTGCAGGAACCAGAACAGCACCAGGCCGGCGAAGGCCAGGCCGAGCGCCCAGAACTTGATCCCGGAGCTGTAGAAGATCGCGATGATCAGGATCGCGATCAGGTCGTCGACCACGGCCAGGGTGAGCAGGAAGGCGCGCAGGGCCGAGGGCAGGTGGCTGCCGACCACGGCCAGCACACCGAGCGCGAAGGCGATGTCAGTGGCGGTCGGGATGGCCCAGCCGCCGGGGTGGCCGCCGCTGCCGGAGTTGACCAGCGCGAACAGGATCGCGGGCAGCGCGACACCGCAGACGGCGGCTATGACGGGCAGCAGCGCTGCGCTCGGGGTGCGCAGCTCGCCCGCGACGAACTCGCGCTTGAGCTCGATGCCGGCCACGAAGAAGAAGATCGTCAGCAGGCCGTCCTTGGCCCAGGTGGCGAGGCTGAGGTCGAGGTGGAGCGGGGCGGACGGGCCGACGGTGTAGTCGAGCATGCTCTCGTACGCGTGCGGCCAGACGTTGGCCCAGATCAGCGCGACCACGGCGGCGGCCAGCAGCAGCATGCCGCCGACCGTCTCGGTGCGCAGGGCGTCGGTGATGAAGGTGCGCTCGGGCAGTGACAGCCGGCCGAGGAGCTGCCGGCGGCGGGTCGTCGGCCGGTGGACGGGCGGCTGGTCGGTCACGTGGGACCTCCTGAGGGAGCTGGGAGCGGCAACGGATGCACGGGTGGTGCAAGTGCCGACCAGACTTCCCGGCGCGCCCTGTGACGCCCGGATTCCTGCTCAAGGATCTTGATGCGTCCTTAACAGTCTAAAGGACATTCGAGTGACATCCAGATTGTCCTATGCAAGGACTTAAGCCCTGATGGCCGGTTCTGCACTCCGGAGGAGCAGCGAACCGGCACTCGAACGGCCCGGGACTAGTGCAGTCGGGTGAACGGAGTGACCGGGCTGCGGGGCCGCGCGGGCGCGTCGTCGTGCGAGCCTCTTTGCTGCGGATTTCGTCGCTGCGGGTTCGTTGCTGCGGGCCTCGTCGTCGCGCGGCCG
>NZ_JAFLNG010000689.1 GCF_017427025.1 Streptomyces sp. FH025 | reverse complement strand
TGGCCTGCTGGAAGACGATGCCGATCTTGGTGCGGCGGAGCGCGGCGAGTTCGGCGCGGTCGAGGCCGGCGGTGTCGGTGCCGTCGATGACCACCTGCCCGGAGTCCGGGGTGATCAGGGTGGCCGCCACCGCGAGGAGGCTGGACTTGCCGGAGCCGGAGGGGCCGACCACCGCGGTGAGCGAGCCCTTGGGGACGGTCAGGGAGACCTCGTCCAGTGCGGTGAGCCGGCCGTCGCCGTCCGGGTAGGTCAAGGTGACGCGGTCGAGGATGAGAGTCATCGGGCGCTCCCGAGGGCGGTCAGCGGGTCGACGGAGGTGATCCGGCGGATGGACAGGGCCGCGCCGATCGCGCCGAGGGCGATCATGACGACGGCGGGGAGGAGGACGGTCGGGGCGTCCAGGACGAAGGGGACGGCGGAGCCGATCAGCGCTCCGAAGCCGGCCGCGATCGCGGTGCCGACGGCCGTACCGAGCACCAGCAGCAGGACGGCCTGGCCGAGGGCGTCGCGCAGCAGGTAGCGGGTGGAGGCGCCGAGGGCCTTCAGCACCGCGATGTCGCCGCTGCGCTGGATCGTCCAGACGGTGAAGAAGGCGCCGATGACGAGCGCGGAGATGGCGAACAGGAAGCCGCGCATCAGCTGGAGGGAGCCGTTCTCGGAGGTGTAGGAGCCGATCGCGGCGAGGGAGTCGTCGCGGGTGTGGGTGACGGTGCCGAGGCGGGTGTCGGCGGCGGCGAGGTCGGCGCCCTTGGCGGTGTGGAGGGCGATGACGGTGGCGTGGCCGGCGCCGCCCGGGGCGAACTGCTGCCAGTCGGTGAGGCTGGTCCAGATCACCGGGGTGTGGCTGTACGCGGCGTCGCCCTCGACGGCGGCCACGGTGAGGTGGTGCCCGGCGAGGGTGAAGTCGGCGCCGGGCGCGAGGTGGCCCAGGTTCTCGGCGGCGGTCTTGGACAGGACGGCCTGGCCGGGGGTGATCCGGGCGCCCTGCGGGGCCAGGTCGGAGCCCTCCGGCACGCCGAAGGCGGAGAGCGCGGCGGTGCGGGTGCCCGCCGCGGCCTTGGTGGTGGTGATGCCGAGCGGCTGGGCGGAGGTGACGCCGGGCTCGCGGGCCCAGGCCTGCCACTGGTCCGGGGTGACCTGGGAGTCGGTGAAGGAGAGCTTCTGCCCGTCGGCGGGCTTGGAGAACACCAGGTGGTCGGCGGGCAGGCCGGTGATCGCGGAGATGTTCTGCCGGCCGAGCCCGGCGGTCAGGCCGGACAGCAGACCGACCAGTACGGTGATCAGCACGATGACGGTTCCCATCAGGGCGAACCGCCCCTTGGCGAACCCCAGATCCCTCCAGGCGACGAACACGGTGGGCCTTCCTCCATCCAGCAACGGTTGATGTCCTCAACACTCCCGGAGGAGGGGTGGCCCGGGCATCGCGCCGGGGATTGCTTCCTGGGCATCGAAGGGCAGAGCCCGAGTTCAACCTTTTGATTGATCCCGCTTCCGGGCGCGGAGCTTAGGCTGGAGGGATGGCGACCGAACGATTCCGCACCACACCCGTCGCCCGCGTCCTCCAGGTCTGCCTGCACCTGCTCGTGGCGGGCCTGCTGGCGCTCTCCGTGGCCCGTGCCGCCGTCGGAAGGGACGGCGATCCGGCGGCCGTCGCCGCGGCGGCCTCCGCGATGGCGGCCGTCTACGCCGTCGGGCCGAAGCTCGCCGCCGTCCACCGCTCCCGCCGGGGCGCCGCGCTCTGGCTGGCGCTGCTCGGCGTCACCTGGGTGGGCCTGCTGGTCGCCACCCAGGACGGGGTGTGGCTGGCGTTCCCGCTGTACTTCCTGGAGCTCCACCTGCTCGGCCGGCGCAGCGGGCTGGTCGCCGTCGGGCTGACGGCGGCGGCGGCGATCGGCGCATGGTCCTGGCACCAGCACGGCTTCAACCTCGCCGCCGCGATCGGGCCCGCGCTCGGTGCGGCCGTCGCCACCGCCACCGTGCTCGGCTACCAGGCGCTGTACCGGGAGAGCGAGGAGCGGCGCCGGCTGATCGACGAACTGACCGCCGCCCGCGCCGACCTCGCCGCCGCGCACCACGCGGCCGGGGTGCTGGCCGAGCGCGAGCGGCTGGCCCGGGAGATCCACGACACCCTCGCGCAGAGCCTCAGCTCCATCCAGCTGCTGCTGCGGGCGGCCCAGCGGGCGCTGCCGGAGCGCACCGAGGCGGCCGCCGGGTACGTCGAGCAGGCGCGACAGGCCGCCCAGGACAATCTGGACGAGGCCCGGCGCTTCGTCCGCGCGCTCACCCCGCCCGCCTTGGACGGCGACTCGCTGCCGGTCGCGCTGGAGCGGCTGTGCGCGACCACCACGGCGCACAGCGCCTTGCCCGTCCACCTGCACGTCTCGGGGGATCCGGTACGGCTGCCGGCCGCGCAGGAGATCGCGCTGCTGCGGATCGCGCAGTCGGCGCTCGGCAACACGGTGCGGCACGCGAAGGCCTCGCGGGCCGAGGTGACACTCAGCTACATGGAGGGCGAGGTGGCGTTGGACGTGTTCGACGACGGAGCCGGGTTCGATCCGGTGGCGGTCGCGGGCCGTACCGGTGGGGAGGGCGGGTTCGGCCTGCCCTCGATGCGGGCCCGGGCCCGGGCGCTCGGCGGCAGCTTCACCGTGGAGTCCGCTCCCGGGCAGGGGACGGCGCTGGCGGTGCAGCTGCCGGTGCAGCTTCCGGTCGGCGAGGTGGCGCCGTGATCCGGCTGCTGATCGCCGACGACCACCCGGTGGTGCGGGCCGGGCTGCGGGCGGTGCTGGAGTGCGAGCCGGACTTCGCCATCGTGGCGGAGGCGGCGACCGCCGAGCGGGCCGTCGAGCTGGCGGCCGAGCCGGGGGTGGACGTGGTGCTCATGGACCTCCAGTTCGGGCCCGGCTCGGCGATGAACGGGGCGCAGGCCACGGCGGCGATCACCGCCAGGGCTGGCGCGCCCCGGGTGCTGGTGGTCACCACGTACGACAGCGACGCGGACACCCTGCCGGCCCTGGAGGCCGGGGCCACCGGGTACCTGCTGAAGGACGCACCGCCGGAGGAGCTCGCCCAGGCGGTGCGGGCGGCCGCGGCGGGGCGCAGCGCGCTGGCGCCGAGCGTGGCGGACCGGCTGCTGGAGCGGATGCGCACGCCCGCGGCGGCGCTCAGCGCGCGGGAGACCGAGGTGCTGGGGCTGGTCGCGGACGGGCTGACCAACCAGCAGATCAGCCAGGCGCTGCACCTGAGCCAGGCGACGGTGAAGTCGCATCTGGTGCACATCTACACCAAGTTGGGGGTCGACTCGCGTACGGCGGCGGTGCGGGAGGCGCGCGGGCGCGGGCTGATCCGCTGAGCGTAGGCTGGGGGTGTTCCGTGCCCGTGGCCGTGTGAGGAGCGCCCTGATGACCATGCGTCTCGATGAGCTCGCCGTGCCGGTGATCGGCGCCCCGATGGCGGGCGGGCCGTCGACACCGGAGTTGGTGGCGGCGGTGAACCGGGCCGGTGGGCTGGGGTTCCTTGCCGCCGGGTACCGGACCGCCGGGTGGATGTCCGAACAGATCGCTCTGGTGCGCAAGTTGACCGACCGGCCGTACGGGGTGAACCTCTTCGTCCCCTCCCCGCCCGGGGACCGGGCGGCCGTCGCGGCCTACCGGGAGCGGCTGCGGCCGGAGGCCGAGCGGTGGGGGGTGACGCTGCCGGAGGAGATCGGGCCGGACCGGGACGACTGGGAGGCCAAGCTCGCCGCGCTGCTCGCGGACCCGGTGCCGGTGGTCTCGTACACCTTCGGGCTGCCGACGGCCGAGGAGGCGGCGGCGCTGCGGGCGGTGGGGACGTCGCAGGTCGGGACGGTCACCACACCGGAGGAGGCGCGGGCGGCGGAGGCGGTCGGGATGGACGCGCTGTGCGTGCAGGGCCCGGAGGCCGGCGGGCACCGCGGCACCCACCGGGTTGCGGACGCGCCGGGGGAGCTGCCGCTGCTCCAACTGCTGTCGGCCGTACGGGCGGTGACGGCGCTGCCGCTGATCGCCGCGGGCGGGCTGGGCGACGGCGCGGCGATCGCGGCGGC
>NZ_JAFLNG010000688.1 GCF_017427025.1 Streptomyces sp. FH025 | reverse complement strand
GCCCTGGCCCAGACCGCCGGCATCAGCTTCGGCGTCACCGTCGCCGTGGTCGCCGTCTTCGCCCTCGGCATCCTGGCCCTGTCCCGCCGCGAGGCCTCGCTGAGCGCCCGCGAGGGCGGCCAGGCCTCCGGCGGCGGCAAGCCCGCCCTGCTGGCCGGCGCGTACGCCTGCTTCGCCGTGTGCGCCGCGGCCGTGGTCTACGGCCTGGTGCTGATCGCCGCGCCGTAAGGCCTGTCCGACGGGGCCGTGGAACGCCGAACGGGCCGGGGAGTGTTCGACACTCCCCGGCCCGTTTCGCGTATCCCGGCCGCCGGTCAGCTCTCCTGGGTGGTCTTCAGCGCGGTCTCCCGGATGAACAGCACCGTGACGAAGGCCAGCAGCGCGAAGGGCGCGGCCCACAGGAAGACGGTCCCGACCCCGTGGCCGAAGGCGTCCGTCACCAGCGGGACGATCGGGGCCGGCAGCTTGGACAGGTCCGGGATGCCGCCGCCGGACGCCGCGGGCGAGGCCGGGATGTGCGCCGCGGCCATGTTCTCCGCCAGGTAGTGGCCGACCTTGTTGGTCATCAGCGCGCCGAGCGCGGAGACGCCCATCGCGCCGCCCATGGTGCGGAAGAAGGTGACGACGGAGCTGGCCGCGCCGAGCTCGTGCCGGGGCACCGTGTTCTGCACCGCGAGCACCAGGTTCTGGCTGGTCAGGCCGAGGCCGACACCGGTGATCCCCATGTAGAGGGAGAGCAGCGCGTAGTCGGTGTCCGCGCGGGCCGTGCCGAGCAGGCCGAAGCCGATCGCGAGCAGCGCCGTGCCGGCGACCAGGTAGGCCTTCCACTTGCCGTACTTGGTGATCAGCCGGCCGGCCACCGTGGAGGAGAGCGCCAGGCCGAGGATCATCGGCAGGGTCATCAGGCCGGCCATGGTCGGGGACTTGGCGCGGGCCAGCTGGAAGTACTGGCTGAGGAAGGTGGTCGCGCCGTACATCCCGACGCCGACCAGCACGCTGGCGATCGCGGCCAGGGTGACGGTGCGGTAGCGGAAGAGGTCCGGCGGGATGATCGGCTCGGCGGCGCGGCGCTCGACCACGATGGCCAGGGCGCCCAGCAGCACGCCGCCGCCGACCATCACCGCGGTCTGCCAGGACAGCCACGGGTAGTTCTTGCCGGCCAGCGTGATCCAGATCATCAGCAGGCTGACGGCGGCGGTGATGACCAGCGCGCCCAGGTAGTCGATCTTCGCCGGGCGCTTGACCACCGGCAGCTTGAGGGTGCGCTGCACCACCAGGATCGCGGCCAGCGCGAAGGGGATGCCGACGTAGAAGCACCAGCGCCAGCCCAGCCAGGAGGTGTCCACGATGACGCCGCCGATCAGCGGGCCGCCGATGGTGGCGAGGGCGAAGACCGCGCCGAAGTAGCCGCTGTAACGGCCGCGTTCGCGCGGCGGGACCATCGCGGCCAGGCAGATCTGGCCGAGCGCGACGACACCGCCCGCACCGATGCCCTGGAGGGCGCGGCAGGCGATCAGCTCGCCGGTGTTCTGGGAGAGGCCGGCCAGCGCGGAGGTCCCGATGTAGATCAGCAGGGCTATCTGGAGCAGCAGCTTCTTGCTGGCGAGGTCGGAGAGCTTGCCCCAGATCGGGGTGGAGGCGGTCAGGGTGAGCAGGGCCGCGGTGATCACCCACGTGTAGGCGGACTGGCCGCCGTGCAGGTCGGCGAGGATGTGCGGCAGGGCGTTGGAGACGACGGTCGAGGAGAGCACGGCCACGAAGAGGCCGAGCAGCAGGCCGGACAGTGCCTCCATCACCTGCCGGTGGGTCATCGGCTGGTCGTCGACGGCGGCGGTGGTGCCGGTCGAGGCCGCGGTGGTCACGGTCATCTGGGTCCTTCGGCGAGGCGAGCGGGATGTGGGGATACGCGAACACGAAAAATTCGTTGCCTTAAGCAACCATATGCCGAGATGGTTGACTTAGGCAACTTTCTTCAAGCCCAAGTAAAGACCCTTGCAACGCCGCTGGTCACCGAGGTGCGAATGTCAGGCGTCGGCGGCCCCACCTCCCGGGATCACTCCGCGGGAGGCTCCCCCAGCACCTCGTTGAACCGGTGCAGCAGCTCCGCGAAGCGGACCACGTCCTCCCGCGGCCACCCGCCCATCACCTCGCCCACCCGCCGCATCCGCACGTCGCGCGCGGCCAGGTAGCGTCGCCTCCCGTCCTCGGTCAGCGAGACCAGGGCGGCCCGGCGGTCCTGCGGGTCCGCCTCCCGGGCCACCAGGCCCAGCTCCTCCAGCGCCCGGATCTGCCGGCTCACGGTGGCCTTGCCGACCGCGAAGTGCACACCGACGTCCGTCACCCGCACCCGCCCGGCCTGGGCGATGTAGCCGAGCATGCTGTACGCCATGCCCTCCAGTTCGGGGTGCACCCGGCGTGAGAGTTCCGCCACTCTGGCGCGGCCCCGCCGGAACATCAGCCCGACCTCGCGCTCCACCGCCACCAGGGCTTCCTCGTCCGTCACCGCGCCAGTATCGCCCAGCGACACCGGTCCACCCCTGCCGAGGAAGTTGAGACAAGCTAACTAGTTCATGGTATTAAGTATCCGTTTTCCGCCGATACGCAAGGAGATGTGGATGGCCGCCCCGGGGCAGGGTTTCGTCGCTGAACTGAAGGGCGCGGTCACACCGCGTGCGGCACTGCTCGTGATCGGCGTGCTGCTACTGCAGCTCGGCTTCATAGTTTCGTACGTGGGGGCGCTGCACGAGCCGACCCCGCACAAGCTGTCGATCGCGGTGGTCGCCCCGCCGCAGGTCTCGCCCAAGCTGGTCCAGGCGCTGGAGTCCGTGCCGAACGAGGCCGTCAAGCCCGTCACGGCGCCGGACGCCGCGACCGCCACCCAGCAGATCAGGGACCAGAAGATCTACGCCGCGCTGGTGGTGAACCCGACCGGCACCGAGGACACCCTGCTCGTCGGCGGCGCCCGCGGCGCCTCCGCCGCCAAGGCCGCCGAGTCCATCACCACCGCGCTGGACAAGGCCCAGGGCCGGACCGTCAAGGTCGAGGACGTCGCGCCGCTGGCCAAGGGCGACAGCAACGGCCTGTCCGCCTTCTACCTGGTCATCGGCTGGTGCGTCGGCGGCTACCTGGTCGCCTCGATCCTCGGCATCAGCGCCGGCTCCAAGCCCGCGAACGGCCACCGCCTGCTGATCCGCCTCGGCGTCCTGGCGCTGTACTCGGTCGCCGCCGGCCTCGGCGGCACGATCATCGCCGGGCCGGTGCTGAACGCGCTGCCCGGCTCGATCCTGGCGCTGACCGCCATCGGCGCCCTGGTGGTGTTCACGGTCGGCGCGTTCACCATGGCGTTGCAGTGCCTGTTCGACGTCATCGGCATCGGCATCGCGGTGCTGGTCTTCGTCGTGCTGGGCAACCCGAGCGCCGGCGGCGTGTACCCGGCTCCGCTGATGCCGCCGTTCTGGCGGGCGATCGGCTCGCTGATCCCGAACGGCGCCGGCACCAGCGCCACCAGGTCGATCGCCTACTTCGGCTCCACCAACCTCGGCATGCCGATCCTCGTCCTGGTGGTCTGGGCGCTGATCGGCATGGGCGTCGCCTACCTGGCCGTGCTGCGCGGCCCGCGCTCCGGCGGCCGCGAGCTCGTCGCCGAGCCCGCCGAGTCCTGACCAATCCCGCGCCGCTCAGACCGAGTCCCCGGCCGCTTCGGCCGGGGGCTCGGTCGCGTTGCGGGGCCGGCTCAGCCGCCCGCGAGCCGTCCCGGGTCGGCGAGGACGGCGCGCACCACGCCCACCGCCGCGCCCAGCAGCGGGCCGCGCCGGCCGAGCCGGGAGACCGTCAGCCGGTCCTCCGCCCAGGGCCGCACCGTCACCCGGGCGGCCAGCTCGCGCCGCATCGCCGGCAGCAGCCAGGGCGCCAGCCGGGCGTAGCCGCCGCCCAGCACCACCTCGGCCGGGTCCAGCAGGTTGACCGCCCCGGCGGCCGCGATGCCGAGCGCCGAACCGGCCCCGGCCAGCGCCGCCCGGGCGGGTTCGTGCCCGCCCCCGGCCCGTTCGGCGAGCAGCGTCACCCAGTCGCCGTGCGCA
>NZ_JAFLNG010000687.1 GCF_017427025.1 Streptomyces sp. FH025 | reverse complement strand
GCCTCGGCGAGGCGGCCCAGGACGTACGGCGGAACGATCGCGCAGAGCGGCGTTGTCGCAGTCATGTGGCCCAGGGTGAGGCCTCGATGACCGGTTGTCACCACCCTTGGCGTGACCGGTCGGTGTCTCAAGGGGTGGAACGGAAGCCCGGATCACTTCGGGGGCGCGCGGGCCTGGGTTACGCTGGGGCCATCATGCGCAACGGGCTGCTTCTTCTTAGCTGCCGCGTCGAGGGCCTGTAGTCCACGGGGCCGGCTCCCTCGCCGCGGGGAACGAGCTGTGCGCGGAATCGGCGATCCAATGGCGAATCGCGAGCGTCAGCAGAGGCCGGCCAGTCGGTGTTGATCCCTCCCGACCCGCCCGCACCACGCATCACAGGAAGCCGAGAGTCACCTCCATGACCGAGCAGACCTCCGCCGCGTCCGTCCCCGCCGCCCGCGCCTTCGTCGACCGGCCGACCCCGATCACCGCCGCCTCCGTACGCCAGCGGCCCTCGGGCATGCGGTACGGGCGCTACCTGCCGTTCGGCACCGTCGACCTGCCGGACCGCACCTGGCCGAGCAAGGTGATCACCAAGGCGCCGCGCTGGCTCTCCACCGACCTGCGGGACGGGAACCAGGCGCTGATCGACCCGATGTCGCCGGCGCGCAAGCGCATGATGTTCGACCTGCTGGTCTCGATGGGTTACAAGGAGATCGAGGTCGGCTTCCCCTCCTCGGGCGCCACCGACCACGCCTTCGTGCGGTCGCTGATCGAGGAGGAGGCGATCCCCGAGGACGTCACCATCTCGGTGCTGACCCAGGCCCGCGAGGAGCTGATCGAGAAGACCGTCGAGTCGCTGGTCGGCGCCCCGCGCGCGACCGTCCACCTGTACAACGCGACCGCGCCGCTGTTCCGCCGGGTGGTGTTCCGCAACGACAAGGCCGCCACCAAGGCGATCGCCACCGAGGGCACCCGGCTGGTGATGGAGTACGCCGAGAAGCTGCTGGGCGACGACACCGTCTTCGGCTACCAGTACTCGCCGGAGATCTTCGTGGACACCGAGCTGGACTTCGCGCTGGAGGTCTGCGAGGCGGTGATGGACGTCTGGCAGCCGGGCGAGGGCCGCGAGATCATCCTGAACCTGCCGGCCACCATCGAGCGGGCCACCCCGAACGTCCAGGCCGACCAGTTCGAGTGGATGTCGCGCAACCTGTCCCGCCGCGAGTTCGTCTGCCTGTCGGTGCACCCGCACAACGACCGGGGCACCGCCGTCGCCTCGGCCGAGCTGGCCTACATGGCGGGCGCCGACCGCATCGAGGGCTGCCTGTTCGGGCAGGGCGAGCGGACCGGCAACGTCGACCTGGTGACGCTGGGCATGAACCTGTTCTCGCAGGGCATCGACCCGCAGATCGACTTCTCCGACATCGACGAGGTGCGCCGCACCGCCGAGTACTGCAACCAGATGGAGGTGCACCCGCGCCACCCGTACGCCGGCGACCTGGTGTACACCTCCTTCTCGGGCTCGCACCAGGACGCCATCAAGAAGGGCTTCGAGGTCCTGGAGGCGGACGCGAAGGCGGCGGGCGTGCCGGTGGGCGAGCACACCTGGGGCGTGCCGTACCTGCCGATCGACCCGAAGGACGTCGGCCGCACCTACGAGGCGGTCATCCGGGTCAACAGCCAGTCCGGCAAGGGCGGGGTGGCGTACGTCCTGAAGAACGACCACAAGCTGGACCTGCCGCGCCGGATGCAGATCGAGTTCTCCCGGATCATCCAGGCCAAGACGGACGCCGAGGGCGGCGAGGTCAGCCCGGCCGAGATCTGGCGGGTCTTCGAGGACGAGTACCTGCCGACCACCGTCAACCCGTGGGGCCGGATCTCGCTGAGCGGCTCGCGCAGCCTGACCACCGAGGACGGCCGGGACGCGCTGACCGCCGAGGCCGTGGTGGACGGCGAGCCGGTGACCCTGACCGGTGCCGGCAACGGCCCGGTCTCGGCCTTCGCGGACGCGCTGGCCCGGATCGGCGTGGACGTGCGGGTGCTGGACTACGCCGAGCACGCGCTGAGCGAGGGCGGCGACGCCCAGGCGGCCGCGTACGTGGAGTGCGCGGTGGACGGCAAGGTGCTGTGGGGCGTGGGCATCGACGGCAACACCGTGCTGGCCTCGCTGAAGGCGATGATCAGCGCCGTCAACCGCTCGCAGCGCGGCTGATCCGCACGAGCGGCATACGAAGGGCCGCCCTCCGGGGCGGCCCTTCGGCATGTGCGTCGCGGGTTGTGTCCTGCGCCACATTTTTTCGGATCGGAAGCCGTTCGAGGTGCTGACACGTGCCGGTAACCGTGGCAACATCGATCCACCGGAAAGCCGGGTCGGTGGGACGGCCTCGGTGTCCGGTCGCGTGACCTGCCCATTGTCGAGCAGGCCGCCTGCCATGTCTGGGGAGTGGCGCCGTGACCAGGTTGTGGGGTGTTCGCCCGCGGTGGCGGACTGATGTTCTCGGTGACTTCTTCTGTCCGGGCTGTGGCGGGGACCGCAACTACCGTCGGCAGCACGGCCGGCGGTGGCTGCGGTTGCTGGGGGCGCCGGTGTTCCCGCTCGGGCCGGTGATCGGCAGTGTGCAGTGCACCGGCTGCCACGGCCGGTACGGCGTCGAGTCGCTGGAGCAGCCCACCAGCGTGCGCCTGGGCGGAATGCTGCGGGACGCCCAGTACACCATCGCGCTGGCCCTGCTCGCGGCCGGCGGCACCGCCCACCGGGCGGCCCGCGACGCGGCCTGCGCGGCGGTGCGCGAGGCCGGCTTCGAGGACTGCGGCGAGGCCCAGGTGCTGGCCGCGCTCGCCGCGCTGTCCGGGCTCGGCGGCGAACTCCACGACGCCCACGGCATGGCCGGGGGCCTGGCCGTGGAACTGCACGCGGTGCTCGAACCGCTCGCCCCGCACCTGGCCCACCAGGGCCGGGAGCGGCTGCTGCTGCAGGGCGCCGCGATCGCCCTGTCCGACGGGCGCTACCTGCCGCAGGAGCGCGATGCGCTGGCCGCGGTCGGGCGCTGCCTGGACCTGCCGGAGTCCCGGGTCACGGCGCTGCTGGAGGCGGCCACCCGGGCGCCGTACTAGCCGGACCACCTCGGATTCCCCTGCCCGGAGCAGTGCGGATTCCCCCGTTCAGACCACCTCGAATCCCCCACAAAACGGGCCCGAGCCCCCGCCGGGCCCGCCGTGACCCGCATCGCAGTGGTCCTCCCCCACGGCCCCGGTGCGGGCAACACGGCTGCCCGCCGGTGGCGGCGCGGCCGTCCGCCGGGGCGCCGGGCCGGGATCCGGAGGGGGCCGTTCCTGGGGGAGAATGGTCCCCATGAGTCTTTTCCGGGACGACGGCGTCGTGTTGCGGGCGCAGAAGCTCGGCGAGGCCGATCGGATCATCACCCTGCTGACCCGCCAGCACGGGAAGGTGCGGGCGGTGGCGCGCGGGGTGCGCAAGACCAAGTCCAAGTTCGGCGCCCGCCTGGAGCCGTTCTCGCACGTGGACGTGCAGTTCTTCAGCCGGGGGAGCGACCTCATCGGGCGCGGGCTGCCGCTGTGCACCCAGGTGGAGACCATCGCCCCGTACGGAGGCTCGATCGTCACCGACTACGGCCGCTACACCGCCGGCACGGCGATGCTGGAGACCGCCGAGCGCTTCGCCGAGAACGAGGGGGAGCCGGCCGTCCAGCAGTACCTGCTGCTGGTGGGCGGGCTGCGCACGCTGGCGGCCGGGCTGCACGAGTCGCACCTGGTGCTGGACGCCTTCCTGCTGCGCTCGCTCGCGGTGAACGGGTACGGCGCGAGCTTCACCGACTGCGCCAAGTGCGGCCTGGAGGGGCCCAACCGTTTCTTCTCGCTCCCGGCGGGCGGGGTGCTCTGCGCGGACTGCCGAGTGCCCGGATGTGCCGTACCCTCCCCTGAGACACTGGTACTGCTCGGGGCGCTGCTGTCAGGGGACTGGCACACGGCCGACGCCTGCGAGCCGCGGTACTGGCGGGAGGGCAGCGGCCTGGTCGCGGCCTATCTGCAGTGGCACCTGGAGCGGGGCATCCGCTCGATGAGATACGTGGAGAAGTGAGCACATGGCAGCGCGACGG
>NZ_JAFLNG010000686.1 GCF_017427025.1 Streptomyces sp. FH025 | reverse complement strand
GGTGACCGAGCTCGGCGAGCCGCTGGAGGTGGTGCAGTTGGGATCGCGCTTGACCGGGTCCGGGATGTAGACGGTGGTGAACTCCTCCTGCGGCATGTCCTTCACCGCGTCGCTCATCGCCTGCTGCCAGATCGGCCCCGGGCCTGTCGCGCCGAACACCTCGGTCTGGTACTGGCCGCCGATCCGGATGTTCTTCATCGGCACCTTGGTGCCCGGGCTGCCCAGCCACACCGAGCCGGCCAGGTTCCCGGTGTAGCCGGTGAACCAGGCCGACTTCTTCTCGTCCGTGGTGCCGGTCTTGCCCGCGATCTGGCGGTCGTCGTCCAGCCGGAGGTCGCGCGCGGTGCCGCCCTTCTCGGTCACCCCGAGCAGCACGCTGTTGATCACGTCGGCGGTGTCCGGGGACATCACCTGGTCGCAGCGGGCCGGGTTCACCGGGACGTCCTTGCCGTCCACGGTGGTGATCCGGTTGATCGCCATCGGCGCGCAGTAGTTGCCCCGGGCGGCGAAGGTGGCGTACACGTTGGCCATGGTCAGCGGGCTGACCTCCTGGGTGCCCAGGCCGAGCGCGGGCAGTTCCTGCAGCGGCTCGCCGTTGGCCTTGGCGGTCACGCCCAGTTTGTTGGCCATCTGCTTGACCGCGCAGAGGCCGATCTCCTGCTCCATCTGCACGAAGTAGGTGTTGACCGAGAGGGCCATCGCCTCCTTGAGCTCGTACGGGCCGACCTCGCGGGCGCTCTCGTTGGGGATCGTCCCCTCCTTCTTGCCCTTGTTCAGGTTCTTCCAGGTGCCGTCGCAGGTCTTCATCGTCGGCCAGTCCATCCGGTTGGGCGAGTCGTACCGCTGGGTGGACGGCAGACCGGCCTCCAGGGCGGCGGCGGCCACGATCGGCTTGAAGTTGGAGCCGGGCTGGAAGCCGATGCCGCCGCCCATCGCCGCGTCCACGTTGAGGTTGACGACGGTCTGGTTCTTCTCCTTCGCCAGGCCGTACGGACGGGTCTGGGCCATCGCCAGGATCTTGCCGGTGCCGGGTTCGACCATGGTCATCGCCGCCGAGACCGGGTCGGTGACGAACACCTTGGTGGAGACGGCGTTCTGCGCGGCCGCCTGCTTGTCCGGGTCCAGCGTGGTGTAGATGTTCAGACCGCCGGTGTCCCAGAGCTTCTTGCGCTCGGCGGCGCTCTTGCCGAACACCGGGTCCTGCCGGACGACGTGGCGCACGTAGTCGCAGAAGAAGCCCATGCCGGCCTGGGCGGTGATGCAACCGTTCTGCGGATCCCGGTAGTTGAGGCCGAGCGGCGCGGCCTTGGCCTCCTTGGCCTGGGCGGCGGTGATGTGCTTGTTCTCCACCATCTTGTCGATGACGGTGTCCCGGCGCTTCTGGGCGGCGACCGGGTGCAGCTTCGGGTCGTACTGGGACGGGTTCTGCACCAACCCGGCGAGCATCGCCGCCTCGGGCAGGGAGAGGTCCCTGGCGTCCTTGCCGAAGTAGCGCTGGGAGGCGGCCTGGATGCCGTACGCCTGGTGGCCGTAGAAGGTGATGTTCAGGTAGTTCGTGAGGATCTGCTCCTTCGGCAGGTCCTCCTCCAGCTTGATGGCGTACCGGAGTTCCTGGATCTTGCGGCCGAGCGTCTTGCGCTGGGCCTCGCGCACCGCCTCCAGGTCGTCGCCGGCCTTCTCCACGTTGACGTTCTTCACGTACTGCTGGGTCAGCGTGGAGGCGCCCTGGACGGCGGCGCCGCTCTCCGCGTTCTTGGTGATCGCCCGCAGGATGCCCTTGAGGTCGACGGCGCCGTGCTCGTAGAAGCGGGCGTCCTCGATGTCCACCTGGGCCTGGCGGATCAGCGGCGACATCTGGTCGGCCGTCAGCACCGTGCGGTCGCGCTCGTAGACCTTGGCGATCAGGCCGCCCTTGGCGTCGAAGATCTGGGTGGCCTGGGTGAGCGGCGGGGTCTTGAAGTCGTCGGGGATGCTCTCGAAGCTCTCGGCGCCGCTCTTCGCCCCCAGCCCGACCGCGCCCGCCGCCGGGAGGATCAGGCCCGCCAGCAGCACGCCGCCGAGCACGCTGGAACCGAGGAACTTGGCCGCGTGGCCCAGGAATCCGAGCGGGGTCTCCCGGCGCCTCGGGCGCGGGACCCAGGTGTCGCCCGGGTCCCGGGCAGGTATGCGGCTCTTCGGTGACATAGTCCGAAGATTACGGCCGGGAATCCCCTGCGTGGGCGGGGTGTCCGCGAAGGATTGTCACAAAATCGCGACAGCTTCGACTCGTTCCGGCCAGTCGCCCGGAGACCCGGGAGCGGCCTCGGCGGGGGCAAGGACCGTTCGTCCACAGCCCGTTGCCCCCACCGTGGCGAGGCCTGGGCTCAGCCCGCCGGGCAGAACACGTCCTCGGCCGGACGGCGGCCCGTCACCAGGAAGTCCGTCACCGCCGCGTCGCCGCAGGCGTTTCCGTTCGCCAGGTAGACGTCGTGCCCGCCGGCGTCCACCGTGACCATCCGGGCGCGTTCGCCGAAGGCCGCGCGCAGCTTCAGCGCGCCGCCGTACGGGGTGGCGGGGTCGCGCAGGTTCTGCGCCAGCAGGACGTTCGCCGGGCCCCGGTCGGTCACCGTGACCGGCGGCTCGGCGGGCGCGAACGGCCAGACGGCGCAGGGCATCGCGTTCACCGGCATGCCGGCCGTGAGCGGACGGGCGGCGCGCTCGGCGGCGACGTCCTCGGCGTAGCCGGCCGGGTCGGCGGGCCACTCGACGTCGTTGCACAGGGTGCCGGCCGAGGCGGCGATGTGGTTCTGCAGCACCTCGTCGGGAACGCTCACCGGCGTGGGCAGCGGGCGGCGGCCGAGGGCCGCCAGCATCAGCCGGGCCAGGTCGGGGAACCGGGCGTCCGCGTACAGGCTGGTCAGCATCGACTCGCGCAGCACGTTGCCGTTCAGCTCGGCCGGGTTGGCGCCCGGCCAGGGCAGCGGGGCGCGGTCCAGCCGGGCGGCGAGGTCGAGGAAGAGCGGGCGGACCTCCTCCGGGGTGTCCGCGACCCGGTCCGGATTTCCGGGGGCGGCCGCCCACCTGGCGAAGTCGGGGAAGCGGTCCTCGGCGCCCTGGCCGAAGGCGGCGAGCCAGCCGCGGCCCACCCGCGACGGGTCCGGGTCGTCGTTGCTGTCCAGCACGATCCGGTCGGTGTGCCGGGGGAACATCGTGGCGTAGACGGCGCCCGCGTAGGTGCCGTACGAGGTGCCCCAGGCGGAGAGCCGCCGCTCCCCCAGGGCGCGGCGGATGCTGTCGATGTCGCGGGCCTCGTTGGCGGTGGAGATGCTGCGCAGCACCGGGCCGCCGTTGCGGGCGCAGGCGTCGGCGAAGTGGTGGCCGGTGGCGAGGTTCTCGTCGATCGAGCCGTCGGCGGCCGGCCAGGGGCGGAGCTTGACCATCGCCAGGTCGGAGTGGTCCAGCCCGCAGCTGACCGGGGTGGAGCGGCCGACGCCGCGCGGATCGAAGCCGACCAGGTCGAAGCGGTCCAGGACGGGCTTCGGGAGGCGCTTGACCGCTCCGCTCGGGCGGTCGAGGCCGTTGTCGCCGGGGCCGCCCGGGATGATCAGCAGGACGCCCCGGCGCAGTCCCGGCTTCGCGGTGGCGATCCGGGAGACGGCGACCGTGATCTGTGGGCCACCCGGGTCGTTGTAGTCCAGGGGGACGGTGAGATCGGCGCACAACTGGCGGGGGGCGTCACGGTTCCGGCTCCGGTCGCCCTGGTCGTCCTGGCCCTGGCCCTGGCCCTGGCCTTGGCAGGCCGACCAGTTGAGCCGGTCCCGGCCCCGGTCCGGGTCGGCCGCAGCGGGCAGGGCGGTGAGCGCGGTGACGGCGAGGGTGGCGGCCGCGGCGGTGGCGGCGGCGCGGCGGATGGTCTTCGGCATGCCCAAGAGTCTGCTGCGGCCAGGGACTTGGGCCCATGCGGGCAGCAGGCGGGCCGAGGGTGGGGCAAGCCCCCGCCCGGGCCGGGTGCGGCCCCCACCCGCGCGCGGCGCGCCCACGGTCCGCGCCCTTCCGGGCGGCGGAGCGGCGGGCGCCGATGATTTCGGGGCTGGGCAGGAGAACTGAGGAGGCGTGAGGTGACGACGGAAACGCTCGATG
>NZ_JAFLNG010000685.1 GCF_017427025.1 Streptomyces sp. FH025 | reverse complement strand
GAGGGCTCCTGGCTTGACTGTCCTGACGCGGGGCTGCTGGGTCTAATCGCAGTGCATCGGGCTTTGGTCCGGTGGTGAAGCGATTCTGAGAAGTGCTCTGACCTGTCCTGTGCGCACGGGTCCGTACTGTCGACCTCGGTTCAGGCGGGCCGGTTCTGCTGCTCGATGTACTGTTTCACGATTGACGGTGGAGCCCTAGTAAAGTGACCGGTATGCAGTTGAGGTACAGCTTCCGGCTGTATCCGAACGGTCCTCAGTGCTCGGCGCTGGCCCGGGCGTTCGGGTGTGCGCGGGTGGTCTACAACGATGCGCTTCGTGCCCGTGAGAGCGCCCGCGCCGCGGGCGAGGCGTTCCCGAAGGCCGGGGAGCTGTCCAGGCTGCTGATCACCGAGGCCAAGCTCACCGAGGAGCGCGCATGGCTCGGCGAGGTGTCCGCCGTCGTCCTCCAGCAGTCCCTCCGGGACCTGGACGCCGCGTACCGGAACTTCTTCGACGGCCTCAAGGGCAAGCGCCCGCGCATGGGAGCGCCCCGGTTCAAGTCCCGTAAGGACAGGCGGCAGGCAGTACGTTTCACCGCGAACGCCCGATGGAAGATCACGACCGGTGGGGACCTGTCCCTGCCGAAGATCGGGGATGTGCGGGTGAAGTGGTCCCGCAGCCTTCCCTCGGTCCCCTCCACGGTGACCGTGATCAAGGACGCGGCGGGAAGGTACTTCGCGAGCTTTGTCGTGGAGACCGAGCCCGTCACGTTGGCCGAGAGCGATCAGGCCGTCGGCATCGACCTGGGGTTGGGACATTTCGCCGTCTTGTCCGACGGGGCGAAGATCGACGCTCCTCGCTTCCTACGCCGGGCCGAGAAGAAGCTCAAGCGTGCACAGCAGGCCCTCAGCCGCAAGGCGAAGGGCTCGAACAACCGGGACAAGGCCAGAGTCAAGGTCGCCCGCGCTCACGCGCGGGTCGCCGACGCGCGGCGCGAGTTCCACCACCAGCTCTCCACCCGGCTGATCCGCGACAACCAAGCGGTCGCCGTTGAGGACCTGGCGGTGAAGGGGCTCGCCCGTACGCGCCTGGCCAAGTCCGTCCACGACGCGGGATGGTCCGCGTTCGTGACGATGCTGGAGTACAAGGCCGTGAAGTTCGGCCGCGACTTCCACCGCATCGGACGGTTTGAGCCGACCACCCAGGTCTGCTCGCAGTGCGGCGTCAAGGACGGCCCCAAGCCCCTGTGCATCCGCGTGTGGGAATGCGGGGCTTGCGGGGCCGTCCTCGACCGGGACATCAACGCGGCGGTCAACGTCGCCAAGGCCGCCGGACTGGCGGTGTCAGCCTGTCGAGCGAAGGTAAGACCGGTACTCGTACCGGCCCAGCGCGGTGAAGCAGGAACCCACCGAGACGGTCAGTCGACCGTGGTAGGAATCCCCGGGCTGTAGCCCGGGGAGCGGAAGTCAATGGCTCTTGATCGCGCCCAGGATGTCGAGCTTCGCCGCCCGGTGGGCCGGCCACAGCGCGGCCAGCAGACCGATCACGGCGGCCGCGAGCAGGTAGCAGGCGATCTGCACCGGCGGCACCACGGTGGAGACGCCCTTGAGGTCGCCCGCCAGTGCCTGCACGCCCGCCCAGGCGACGACGATGCCGAGGGCGATGCCCACCAGCCCGCCGAACAGCGCGATCAGCAGCGACTCCAGCCGGACCATCCGGCGGATGCCGAGCCGGTCCAGACCGATCGCCCGCAGCATGCCGATCTCCCGGCGGCGCTCGAACACCGACATCGCCATGGTGTTCACCACACCGAGGACCGCGATCACCACGGACATCCCCAGCAGGCCGTACATCATGTTCAGGATGCCGGTGAGCATCTGGCGGTTCTCCGCCTTCATGTCCTTCTCGCCCTTGACCGTGATCAGCGGGTTGCCGCCGGTCGCGTCGCGCAGCGCCTGCTTCAGCTCCGGGGTGGCACCGTTCGTGCCCTTCACCAGGACCCGGTTCAGTCCGCTGCCGGGAAGCGCGTGCGGGCCGACGACGGCCTCCGGAGCGACGATCCCGGCCAGCGCGGTGTTGGCCTCCGTGACGCCGCCGATGGTCAGCGAGCCCTTGGCGCCGTCCGGGTAGGTGACCGCGAGGGTGTCACCGACCTTGTAGCCGGCGTTCTCGGCGCGGCCCGAACTCACCAGCAGCCTGCCCTGCTTGAGCGCGTCCGCCGAGCCCTCCTTGACCTTGATGGTGCTCAGCTGGTCGATGGTCGCGGCGTCGACGGTCCGCAGCCACTCGGTGTCGTCCTCGCCCTGGCCGAGGTTGACCGGGACGTCGCGCTCCGTGCTGATCACGCTGACGCCGGGCGCCTTGGCGATCTGGGTGGCGACCTCGGGGGAGAGCAGCGAGGCGTTCTGCATGGCGACCACGTAGTCGGCCTTGAGGTCGCTCGCGGTGGCCTTGTCCAGGGCCTCACCGGCCGTGGCGCCGACCACGGTCAGCGAGGTGATCAGGGTGACGCCGATGGTCAGCGCCGAGGCCGTGGCGGCGGTGCGGCGCGGGTTGCGGATCGCGTTCTCCTGGGCCAGCTTGCCCGGCGTGCCGTACACGGCGCGCAGCAGCGGGGCGAACAGCGCGATCAGCGGCCGGGACAGCAGCGGGGTCAGCACGAACACGCCGATCAGCAGCGCGCCCGCGCCGGCGCCGACCAGCTTGAACTCCTTGCCGCTCGCACCGGCGGCCAGCATCGCCGCGCCGGCAAGGGTGAACAGCAGGCCGATGGTGTTGCGGACCGCCAGGCTCTTCTGGGTGGCGGGCTGGTCGCCGCTGCTCATCGCGGCCACCGGCGCGACCCGGGAGGCCCGGCGGGCGGGCAGCCACGCGGCCACCAGGGTGACCAGCACGCCGACCGCGATCGCGGCGACGACGGTCGTCGGGGCGACCACCAGCGGGCCCTCCGGCAGGTTGGCGTCCATCGGGCCGTTCAGCAGCGCCTTGAGCCCGGCGGCGATCCCGATGCCGGCCAGCAGACCGGCCACCGAGGCGGTCAGGCCGACCAGCGCGGCCTCGACCTTCACCGAGCGGGTGATCTGCCGGCGGGTGGCGCCGACGGCGCGCAGCAGCGCGAGCTCCTTGGTGCGCTGGGCGACCAGCATGGTGAAGGTGTTGGCGATGATGAAGATGCCGACGAACAGCGCGATGCCCGCGAACCCCATCAGGAAGGTGCTCAGCATCGTGGTGCCCTGCTTGATCATCCGGTCCTGCTCGTCGGACAGCTCGCGACCGGTCTTCGCCTCGATGTTGTCGCCCTGGGGGGCGGCCTGCTTGACGGCGGTGAGCAGCGCGGTGTCGTCGGTGCCGGGCTTGGACTTGACGTCCAGCTCGGCGAAGCGGCCGGGGCTCAGGTAGAGCTGCTGGGCGGTGGCGGTGTCGAAGGCCGCCAGGGAGCCGCCGGCGACCACGCGGGGGTCGTTGGTGTGCAGGGTGCCGGTGAGCTTGAGCTCCATCACCGGGCCGTTGACGGCGACGCGGACGGTGTCGCCGACCCTGTAACCGCCCTTGTCGGCGGTCTTGGTGTCGAGGGCGATCTCGGTGGCGTCCTTCGGGCCGCGGCCTTCGACGAGCGGGTAGCGCGGGTCGGTGCCGTCGGCGCCGGGCACGTAGTTGGTGCCGGTGGTGGAGAAGCCGTTGCCGATCAGCGCGCCCTTCTTGTCGGCGATGCCGGCGAAGCCGCTGACCACGCCCCGGACTTCGGCGGCGCCGGGCAGTGCGGCGACGGCCTTGCGGGTCTCCTCGGTGAGGACCGGACCGGTCGTGGCCTTGCCGCCGTTGTCGTAGCCGCGCCCGGCGGCCTCGCGGTCGCTGACCGTGACGGCGATGTCGGTGTAGCTCTTGGAGTTCTGGGACCTCAGCGCGCTGCCGAGGGTGTCGGTGAAGACGAGGGTGCCCGCGACGAAGGCGGTGCCGAACATGACGGCGAGCATCGTCATGAGCAGTCGGGCCTTGTGGGCGAGCACGTTGCGCAAAGCGGTGCGGAACATGGGGGAGTGTCAGTCCTGGTGGTACTCGGGGACGGGTGGCTTCGGGGTTGCGCAGGGGCTCAGCTGGTGCGGCCCTTGGCGTCGAAGCGGCGCATGCGGTCCAGGACGG
>NZ_JAFLNG010000684.1 GCF_017427025.1 Streptomyces sp. FH025 | reverse complement strand
AGGTCCGGACGGTCCACGGGCACACCCGGGGGCACGTCGTCGTGCAGCACGTGTTCGAGAAGGAGGGCACCACCCGCGCCGAGTTCGACCCCGACTGCCTGACCACCACGGCCGACGGCGCCGTCGTCGTGACCGGGCCCGTCACCCGGATCGTGGTCACCCCGCTCGGGGGCGAGCCTCAGCTCTTCGACCAGGGCCGGCACCCCGAGGCCGGGCTCACCTTCTACCCGGCCGACGGACAGGGCGAGCGCCGGGTCGGCTGGGAATGGAACCAACCCGGGGCCCCCGCCAAGGTCACCGAATGCGGCGCGGTTCCGGCCGGCTTCTGGGTCATCGGGGGCGGGGCGGTCCTGCGTCGGTAGCACCGCTGGTGCCGGGCCGTCGGCGGCGGTCAGCGCAGCGTCAGCTAAGCGTCAGCGCCGCGCGCGACCGTAGTGGGCATGACGTCGATCACGGCGGTCTCCAGCTGCCTTCCCGACACCATCCCGATCGCCCGCTTCCAGAAGGAACTCCAGCTGACCGATGTTCAGCTGCGGCGCTACCAGCGCTTCTACGGGCTCGCCGAGGTGTGCCGCGACCCCGCGGCGACCGAGACCGAGCTGCTGCTGCGCGCCGCGACCAAGCTGGTGGAGCTGCGCGGACAGGAACAGCGCGTCAAGTACGTCCTGCAGGCGCGGACCATGCCCTCGCCGCTGCCGTACCCGATGACCTCGCTGCGGCCGCTCCAGGCCGAACTCGGTCTGGAGCACGCCGCCGGGTTCGTCGTCTCGCACCACGCCTGCGCCTCCGGGCTGCTCGCCGTGGACCTGGCCGGCACTCTGCTCGCCGCCGATCCGGACCCGAACGCGCTCGCGCTGATCGTGGCCGGGGAGAAGGCCTGCACCACCCACACCCAGTCCATCCCGGACGTGACGGTGATGGGCGAGGGCACGGTGGCCTTCCTGGTGAGCGCGGACCGCTCCGGACCGGACCGGATGCTCGGTTACGCCTCGCGCACCCACACCCGGTTCGGCGACGAGTTCATCATGAGCGAGAGCGCCGCCAAGGAGTTCCAGGACCTGTACGGTCCCGGCCTGTGCGAGGTGATCGAGGCCGCGCTGGCGGAAGCCGGCTGCGGGCTGGACGAGTTGGCGCTGGTGCTGCCGCACAACGTCAACCGGCTGTCCTGGATCGGCGTCTGCAAGGAGCTCGGGCTGCCGATCGACCGGGTCTTCCTCGACCTGATCGGCGAGACCGGCCACTGCTTCTGCGCCGACCCCTTCATCAACCTTCAGAAGGCCGACGAGCTGGGGCGGCTGCGCCCCGGCGACCGCTACCTGATGACCAGCGTGGGGCTCGGGGCGACCTTCGCCGCCATGGTCTTCGAGCACTGAGCCGTCCGAGCACAGAGGTCTCCGACACAGAGGTCTTCGAGCACAGAGGTCTTCGAGCACTGACGGCGCCCAAGGGCCCCTCCGGGCCGGCGCGCACACGAGAATTGACGAGGTCGACATGCACCTTCCCTCCGCCGGTTTCAGCGCGCGGCTCAAGCGCGCGGTGACCGGATCCGCGGACACCCCGCTGGTGTTCCTGGGCAACTTCGAGGTGGAGAACCACTGGGCGCTCGGCGAGCCCGCGCTGCCCCGGGTCGCCTCGCACGCGGGCAGCGCGGTGGTGAACCGGATGGACGAGTTCGCGCTGCTGCTCGGCGGCAAGAACGACCACGTCGTGCTGAAGACCCCGCTGGACCAGGGCTACCGCGGCTACCTGGAGGGCCTCGGCCTCGAACTGCCCACCGTGCACGTGGTGGCCGACCAGGACCCGCAGCGCACCGTCAGCGAGGACGCCCTCGCCGACGAGGCCCTGCTGCGCGCCCTCTCCGCCCTGACCGCCGAGGGCGCCCGGCTGACCGCGCACGGCATCTCCACCGTCGAGGAGGAGCTGTCCGCCCGCACCGGGGTGCCGCTGGGCGCGCCCTCCGCCGCGGTCTGCAAGCGGGTCAACAGCAAGGTGTACAGCCGCCGCCTCTCCGACGAGCTGGGCATCCGCCAGGCCCGCGGCTGGGCCTGCGAGACCCTGGAGGATCTGGCCGAGGCGGTGGCCGCCGCCGGCGAACTGCTCGACGCCGGGCGCAAGGTGGTGCTCAAGGACGCCTTCGGGGTGTCCGGCAAGGGCATCGTGGTGCTGGACAGCTCGACCCGGCTGGGCCGGCTGCACCGGATGGCCGTCCAGCAGGCCGAGAAGGCGGCCAGGGCCGAGGGCGGGGCGGCGCGCACCGCCCTGGTGATCGAGGAGTGGGTCGCCAAGCGGTGCGACCTCAACTACCAGTTCACCGTGGGCCGGGACGGCTCGGTGCACTTCGACTTCGTCAAGGAGCTGCTCACCGAGGGCGGCGTCCACAAGGGCCACCGCATCCCGGCCCGGCTGACCGGGGCGCAGGTCGACGAGATCGCCGCGACGGCGCTGCGGCTCGGCGAGCGGCTCGCCGCGGACGGCTACTACGGCGTGGTCGGGGTGGACGCGATGGTCGACCCCGACGAGGGCCTGTACCCGGTGATCGAGATCAACGCCCGCAACAACATGTCCACGTACCAGAACGTGGTGCACGAGGGTGGCCTGGCCGGCCCCGAGGAGGTCGCCGTCGCCCGCCACTACCCGCTGCGGCTGACCCGCCCGCTGCCCTTCGCCGAGCTGGCCGAGGTGCTGGAAGGGCTGCTGCTGACCGGGCGCGGCCCGCGCCCGCGCGGCCTGTTCGTCAACAACTACGCCACGGTGAACGCCGCCGCGGGAGCCGTCGCCGACGGCGCCGACGGCTTCGAGGGCCGGCTGTACGGCGTACTCGTCGGCGCCTCCGACGAGGAGATCGCGGAGATCGACACCGACATCACCAGCCGCCTCGCGGCCTACCCGGAACGGAGCTGAACGTGAGCGTCGCATTCGAGGTGCAGGGCCTCGGGATCACCGAGCTGGCCGAGGAGTTCGGCACCCCGCTGTACCTGTACGACGGCGAGGAGATCACCACCCGCTTCCAGGGCCTGCGCGAGGCGCTGCACCCCGCGATGGAGGTCTTCTACTCGCTGAAGGCCAACCCCAACATCTCCATCTGCGCGCTGCTGCACAGCTGCGGCGCCCGCGCCGAGGTGTCCTCGCTGACCGAGCTGGTCACCGCCCGCCGGGCCGGGGTGGGCCCGCAGGACATCATCTTCCTCGGGCCCGGCAAGAGCCGCGCCGAGGTGGCCGCCTGCCTGGACGAGGACATCCACGCGATCGTCTGCGAGTCGGTCGAGGAGCTGGGCCTGATCGACGAGCTGGCCCGCGAGCGCGGCGTCACCGCGCGGGTCGCGCTGCGCGTCAACCCGAGCTTCCAGGTGAAGGGTTCGGGCCTGACCATGGGCGGCAAGCCGCGCCAGTTCGGCACCGACGAGGAGCTGCTGCTGGCCGAGGGCAAGGGCCTGGCCGCCCGCTACCCGAACCTGCGGCTGATGGGCGTCCAGGTCTACCTGGGCACCCGGATCCTCTCCGAGGAGTCGGTGGTCGAGAACACCCGCCGGATCTTCGACCTGGCCGAGCGGCTCTCCGCGGAGCTGGGCTTCCCGCTGGAGACCGTGGACGTGGGCGGCGGCCTCGGCATCGCCTACTTCGACAACGAGAAGGACCTCGACGTCTCGGTGCTGGCCGCCGGCCTCAACCCGCTGATCGAGGACTTCGCCACCCGGCACCCCGACACCCGCCTGATCATGGAGCTGGGCCGCTTCCTGGTCGCCGCCTCCGGCACCTACGTGACCCGGGTGCGCTACACCAAGACCTCGATGGGCGAGAACTTCGCGGTCACCGACGGCGGCACCAACCACCACATGGCGGCGGTCGGCATCGGCTCGTACGTCAAGCGCAACTTCCCGATGGCCGCGCTGGAGCGGCTGGACGAGCCGGCCACCGAGCCCTGGCACATCACCGGCCCGCTGTGCACGCCCAACGACGTGATCGGCAAGAAGGTGCCGATGCCGGCGCTGCGGCCCGGCGAGCTGATCGGCGTGCAGCGCTCCGGCGCGTACGGGCCGACCGCCTCGCCGGTGCACTTCCTGAGCCACGGCTACCCGGCCGAGGTGCTCGTCCTGGACGGCCGGGCGCACCTGGTCCGCGAGCG
>NZ_JAFLNG010000683.1 GCF_017427025.1 Streptomyces sp. FH025 | reverse complement strand
CAGCACCGCACCGAGCTGGGCTATGTGCCGTAACGGGAGCATCGCGCCTCCAGGGTCGACTCGGGCCACCGGCCGTCAGCGTACCCAGGAACCCGCCGCGTGGCAGCCCGGCGGATCGCCGTGACGGCCGTAACCCGAACGGCCCGCGAAATTCGCTGTCCAGGTACAGGATCCCGGTGAGGGAGGCAGCACCTGCTGGACGCGCTGTGGGAGGGCCGGCCCGTACCGCGGCTGCTGGACATGGCGGGGCACGTCGCAGTCGCCGCAGACCAGCGGCGCCGTCGCCCGGCACCAGCTCCAGGAGGTCAGGCGCCAGCGCCCTGCGGGAGGGTGTACTCCAGGGCGATCGCCGTCCAGGAGCGCGGGCTGGAGGCGAGCAGCATGACCAGGTCGCCAGGCGCCAGCAAGCCCCGTCGGGCCAGGGCCGCCAGGGAGATCAGCGGGTCCGCAGAAAAGCAATGCCCTACCTCATCGGCCAGCGGTGCGTAGGCGGCCCCGGGGAGGCAGCCGGCGGCGGCGGTGAGGAAGTCCCGCGACGGCTCGCCGAAGTGGCCGGTCACCAGGTGGCGGAAGTCGTGGGCGGCGACGGGGAGTTGTTCCAGGAGCGCGGAAACGACCGTCTTGACGGCTGGGACGGTCGATAGCGCCCGGCGGGTGGTCTCCCGGCTGGCGTCGGTCCGGCCGAGGGCTGCGGCGCCCGCGATCCGGAAGGCCGGGCCAACCGGTTCCGAGGTCACCAGGCAGGTGGCGGCGCCGTCGCTGAGAACGGTGGTGCCGTAGTCGACGAAGCGGGTCAGACCGGTGGTGAACCGGTCCGCGGTGACGAGCAGGACGGAATCCAGCCGCTCCGCGAGGAGCAGGGCTCTGGCCGTTCGCAGGCCCGGGCCCAGATTGCCGCAGCCACCGGCGGCAACCGTCTGGGCGGCCGGACCGGCCAGGCCCGCCGCCGCGGCGAACGTCCACAGGTCCTCGGACGCGGTGATCCCGTGCGGCGTCTCGGTGCAGTAGACGACCGCGCCGGGTGCGGTTGCGGTGAAGCTCAGGGTGCCGGCCGCAGCGGCGGCCGCGAGGAGGGGCGGGGGCTCGTCCGCGATGCGGCAGTGCCGGATGCCCTGGGCGTGCAGGAGCGGCAGCCGCCGCGCCACACCCTCGTCCGCCAATCCGTCCACCGCCACCGCCTCGCCCAGTTCGTAGGAGATGGCGCAGATGTACGCGTCGTATCCCGTGTGCGGCATGCCGTCATCTCCCTGTCCGTGCGCGGTCCGTCGCCAGCGTCTCGCAGAGCCTGGTGAGCAGCTGGGTCTCGGACGGCGGGTAGCCCTCGGTAAAGGCGTCGCCGAGGACGGCGCGCGCGTTGACCGCTGTGGCGTCGGTGCCGCGGGTGAACGGGGGCCGGCCGCCGAGCACGAGGGCCGGCCGGGTCAGCGTCCCGTCGCCGGTGCGGCCGGCGGTCTCGGTGAGGACGTCTCGCCAGTGCGGGTAACGGGCCCGGGCGAGGCCGTGGCCGGCTGCGGCCACGGCGTCCAGGAGGCCGCTCCACTCCAGCGGCCGCAGCCCGGTGAGGTGGTAGGCGCGCCCGGTGCCCGCTGGATGCGCCGCGAGCGCGCAGATCACCGAACTCACCCAGTCGACGGGCCCCAGCCGCAGGACCGCGTCCAGGTCGGGCGCGACGCCGAGCCGCAGGGCCGCCGCGAGAACCTGCACCAGCAGGTCGTCCGGGTTGTGACCGCCGGTCGTGCTGTTGACGAACAGCCGGCCCGTGCGGTGGACGGCGACCGGCAGCCCACGTTCGCCGGCGGCCGCCACCAGGCGGTCGGCCACCCACTTGCTCTGGGCGTAGCCACTGCCCAGTCCAGAGGCCTCCGGCAGTCGCAGCGCCTCGTCGGGCCCCGTCGTACCGAGGACGGACAGCGTGGAGATGTGGTGGACGGGGGTGCCCTGCTCCGCAGCCAGTCGCAGGACCTCACGGGTGCCGCCGACGTTGACGGGTTTGAGGCTCTCGTAGGGCAGTGCCAGGCTGACCTGGGCACCGGCGTGGATCACGAGGTCCACACCGCGCCCCAGTGCCGCGAAGGCACCCGCGGTGAGGCCGAACGACGGGCGTGCGAGGTCGCCCGGGACGGCGCGAACCCGTCGGCCCACGGGCGCCGTGAGGCCCTGGCGGGACGCGGCCGCTCGCAGTCGGCGCAGGGCGGTGTGGGCGTCCGGCGCGCGGACCAGGCAGCGAACCTCGGCGGCGCCCGCGGCCAGAAGCTCGGCGAGCAGGTGCGCGCCGAGGAAGCCGGTCGCCCCGGTGAGCAGAACGGTGCGCCCCTTCACCGGTTCCGCTCCAGCTGCGCCTCGGTGAACGGGTCCAACAGGGCGTCGCGTTCCAGATCGTCCGGAGCCGGTCCGGAGCTGTCAGCGGTCCGGACGGCGGAGTGCGGGGCCCCGCGGGTTTGCGGGGTGTGGGCTTCAAGGTCCGGACCGGATCGCAGCTGGGCCGCCAGTGCCGCGGCGGTCGGCGCCCGGAAGAGCGCCGACGCGGGCAGGAGGAGGCCCAGTTCCCGGTTCACCTCGTCCGTCAGCCGCATCGCGGTCAGTGATGTGCCGCCGAGCTGGAACAGGTCGTCGTCGCGCCCGACCCGGGCGGTGCCCAGTGCTCGGGCCCAGAGCCCGCAGAGGACCTCCTCCAGGGCGTCGGCCGACGGCGCCGTGGGACGGTCGTCCTGACGCGGGGCGGGCGGTTCCGGGAGGCCGCGCCGGTCGACCTTGCCGCTCGGGGTGAGCGGGAGGGCGGCCGCCTCGACGATGACGGACGGCCGCAAATGGGCCGGCAGCCCGGCGGCCAGAGCCGCCGTCAGGTCCTGCGGCAGCCGGGGGTCACCGCGTCTGTCCGGCTCGGCCACCACGTACCCGACCAGGACGTCGTGCCCGCCGCGCCGCCGCAGGGCCGCGGCCGCGTCCCGCACCGCGGGGTGGCGGCGCAGCGCGGCCTCGACCTCGCCCAGCTCGATCCGGAAGCCCCGCAGTTTGACCTGCCCGTCCGAGCGGCCGAGGAAGCGCAGCCGGCCCGCGAGGTCGTACACGACGAGGTCGCCCGTGCGGTAGAGCCGCTCGCCGGGGCCCGCAGACGGGTCGGGGAGGAAGGCGTGCCCGGTCAGGTCGGGCCGCCGGTGGTAGCCGGCCGCCAAGGCGGCGCCGCCGATGAACAGCTCACCAGGCACGCCGCGCGGGACCGGCCGCAGGTGCTCGTCCAGGACTTGGAGCCGGGTGTTGGCGATCGGGTGTCCCAAGGGGACCGACGGAAGGTCCAGGTCGTCCGGGCCGACCCGGTGGACGGCCGTCCACACGGTGGCCTCGGTCGGACCGTAGAAGCTCCAGAGCCCCACCGGCCAGTCCAGCAAGGTACGGGCCAGGTCCGCGGTCAACGGCTCGCCTCCGACGAACAGGCGCCGCAGTGCCCCGCCGCCCGGCGGGCCCGGGCGGGCCACCTCGCGGGCCACGGACGGGGTCAGGCATAACACGCTCACCCGCTCGTCGCGGACGAGTGCGTGGAGGCGGTGCGCCGAGCGCTGCCTCGCGCAGCGTGAACGTGGTACGAAGCGACTCGTGCCGGGCGACCAGGGCGGTCAGCGCCGACCGCAGTGCCCGCCGGTCCAGCGGTCCTTTGACGCGTACGGCCACGACCGGCTCCTGGTACACGGCGGTCGCGGTGGTGTCGGCCGTGGCGATCCGGTGTTGGAGGTAGAGGCGACGCTGGGCGGCGGTCGCCGGGAACGCGTACACCTGCACGGGCTCAGGCACCGGTGTCCCCGCTCCCCCGCGGCGCCTCGCCGCTCCCTGGGGCGTCGCCCTCCGGTAGGGGCGGGCGGTGGAGCGGGACACGCGGCGCGCGCGGGATCACGGTCGCCCGCGGCGGGTCGTGCCGCCCCTCGGCCACCAGCCGCGACATGGTCGCGGTCACGCCCTCCACGGTGGGATCGTCGAGGAACTCCCTGAGCGGGAGCTCCACGCCCGTCTCGTCGCGCAGCAGGTACAGGAACCTCGCGGTGCTGATCGAATCCCCGCCGCACGCAAGGAAGTTGTCCCCCGCCCGCACGGACGGGACGCCGAGGACCTCCTTCCACAACTCGATGATCCGCCCGGCTT
>NZ_JAFLNG010000682.1 GCF_017427025.1 Streptomyces sp. FH025 | reverse complement strand
GGACGCCCTCAAAAGGTCCTGCTACAACCTCAGTTGTCGCCGTCCTCGTCGATCAGGAAGCCCCGCATCGGCGCCGGAGCCTGCTGCATCGGCTGCGGCGGCTGCGGCCGGACCGCCGCCATCGGCTGGGTCATCCCGGCCGGCTGCATCTGCGGAGCCCCGCTGTTGCCGCCGTTCGACTGCCCACCGAAGCTCGGCGCACCCGAGTTGCCACCGAAGGAGCTCTGCCCGCCGAAGGACGGCGAGTTCCCTCCGAACGACGGCTGGCTGCCACCGAACGACGACCCACCGGAGGTCATCGCACTCGCACCGGCCGGCGCCATCGACGAGGCTGCCGGCGGCAGCGACGCGGTGGCGGGGATCCGCGGCGGGGCGAGCGAGTCGTCGGCCTGCGACTCCAGCTGACGGAGCTGGGTCTCCAGGTACGACTTCAGACGCGTACGGTACTCACGCTCGAACGCCCGCAGGTCCTCGACCTTGCGCTCCAGGGTGGCGCGCGCGGACTCCAGCGAGCCCATCGCGACGCGGTGCTTCTCCTGCGCGTCCCGCTCCAGGGCGTCGGCCTTGGCACGGGCGTCGCGCTCCAGACCCTCGGCCCGGCTGCGCGCCTCGCCGACGATCTTGTTGGCCTCGGAACGGGCCTCGGAGATCGCCTGGTCGGCGGTCTGCTGAGCGAGCGCCAGCACGCGGGCGGCGCTGTCGCCACCGGGGCCCTGCTGCTGCATCGGGCCGCCCATGGGGCCACCCATCTGCTGCGGGCCGCCCATCTGCTGCTGCGGACCGCCCATGGGGCCGCCCATCTGCTGCATCTGCTGCTGGCCCATGCCCTGGCCCATCGGGTTGCCCATCTGCTGCGGGCCACCGGGACCGCCCATGGGCTGGAGCATCTGACCGCCCATCGGCTGGACCAGCTGCTGCTGGCCGCCCATGGTCTGGTTCATCTGCTGCGGGCCGCCGGGGCCCATCGGACCACCCTGGCCGGCCGGGAGCTGCGGCGCGCCGGACGGCAGGCCGAGCGGCTGGTTGCCCATCTGCTGCTGGGGTCCACCCGGGCCCATCTGCTGCGGACCACCGGGGCCCATCTGCTGCGGGCCACCCGGGCCCTGCTGGCCGGGGACAGGCGGGCCGGATATGGCCGCCGGGACGGGAGCGGCCGGTCGGGCCGCCTCCTGCGGCGGCTCCTTCCGCATGTTGGCCTGGTTCTGCGCGGCGGCGCGAGTCGCGGCGGCCAGCTTGGCGCGCAGGTCCTCGTTCTCCCGGAGGAGGCGGGTCAGCTCCGCCTCGACCTCGTCGAGGAAGGCATCGACCTCGTCCTCGTCATAGCCTTCACGCAGGCGGACGGTCGTGAACTGCTTGTTCCGAACGTCCTCGGGGGTCAATGGCATCTCTTCACCTCAACGTGATCGTCGGCACACCGGCATCCTGTCGCATCGCTCACCTACGACTAGGGGTGCACAAGCGAGATCAGGACATACACAATGATCATCAGTACGAAGAAGGACAGGTCGAGCGCCACGCCCCCGAAACGCAACGGCGGGATGAACCGCCGAAGAAGCTTGAGCGGCGGATCCGTGACAGTGTACGTGGCCTCCAGGACCAGGACCATGGCCTTGCCGGGCCGCCACGAACGCGCGAACTGGAAGACCCAGTCCATGACCAGCCGCACCAGCAGGAACACCAGGAAGACGGTCAGGGCGTAGTAGAGCACCGCCCACACGATGTCCATCGCGTTTCCCTCTCCCCGGTCCCGGGCCCTAGGGCCTGCCGCTCGTCACCTGTCGCCAACCACTGTTGATCAGATCCACACGTAAAGTCGTGGCCGGGTCAGCTCTGGTTGAAGAACCCACCCTCGGCGATCCGAGCCTTGTCCTCCGCCGTGACATCGACGTTAGCAGGCGACAGCAGGAACACCTTCTGTGTCACGCGCTCGATACTGCCGTGCAGACCGAAGACGAGTCCAGCGGCGAAGTCTACGAGGCGCTTCGCGTCGGTGTCGTCCATCTCGGTCAGATTCATGATCACAGGGGTCCCGCCGCGGAACTGTTCCCCGATGGTACGGGCCTCGTTGTAGGTCCGGGGGTGCAACGTGGTGATGCGGTAGGGCTCTCGTTCGTTCACTACCTTGGGCATGATCACCGGGGCGCTCTTCTCCAGGTTGTGGCGGCGTTCGGGTGTGATGGACGACACGGGGGCCATCCTCGGAGTCTCCTGTCGGATCGGCACCGCCGCCGGGACCGGCTGCGGGGTGATCGAGGAGACCGGGGCGGGTGCGGCGGCGGCAGCGGCGGCCGGCCGGGGGATGTCCTCGGTCCGCTGCCCCGTGCGAATCGGCTCGGGGTCCGCGTCGTAGTCGTCGTCGGGGTCGTACCCCTGGCCGTCGTACGTCTCGTCCTCCACGAGGCCGAGGTAGACCGCCATCTTGCGCATTGCGCCGGCCATGCTCCTGTCTCCTCCGCTCATGGCCACCTCGCTGACGCTCGGTGACTGATTCGCGGAACGCGCACCTTCTGATGGTCGCTCGCTCCGCTCGCTCCGTGCGGACCAGCTCCGTCCCGGCGGCCGGGCCACGGCCCCGCCTGCGGATTCCGCGGTCCCTCCACGACAGAACGTCAGGCCGACGGCCTGTCAGAGGTGTGGAGTGGGGGCCGCGGAGCTGCGATCCACGGTTCGCTAGCGCTCCGGAGAGCTGCTAGATTCTGTCCTATTTTGTCCTGCAGTCTGATCTACTTACCCGGTGACGTTACCTGAGGGGTGACCTCACTCCGAGTACCGCCGTTCCGACGCGCACATGTGTCGCCCCGGCGGCAATCGCCTGCTCAAGGTCACCGCTCATCCCTGCGGAGACCATGGTGGCAGCAGGATGGGCCGTCCGTACGGCGGTTGCGATTTCCGCCAACCGGCCGAACGCCCGCTCCGGGTCCCCGGCCAGCGGGCCGACCAGCGGAGCGACGGTCATCACACCCTCCAGTCGCAGCCCGGGCGTGTCGGCGATGGCATCGGCCAGACGGGCGACGTCCGCCGGAGCGACCCCGGCCCGGTGCTCGCCCTCGCCGTGCTCCTTGTCCAGTGCCACCTGCACCAGGCAACCCAGCTCCGGGCGCTCGGACTTGAGCACCGCTGCCGAGAGCGACTCGACCAGCCGCAGCCGGTCCACCGAGTGCACGTGGTTCGCGTACCGGACGACCGAGCGGACCTTATTGGTCTGCAACTGTCCGACGAAGTGCCAGTCGAGAGGAAGGTTTCTGCACTGCTCCGCCTTGGGCGCGGCGTCCTGGTCGCGGTTCTCCGCGACGTCCGTCACGCCCAGGCCGGCCAGCAGCGCGGTGTCCTCGGCCGGGTAGGTCTTGGTGACGACGACCAGGGTGACCTCGTCGCGCGAACGTCCGGCGGCCGCACAGGCGTCCACGATCCGGCGCTCGACCACCTCGAGGTTGGTCCCGAGCTCCTCGAACCGGGCCCGCTGGCCCTCCGTCAGCGCTTCCAACCAGCTCTTGTCGGGAAAACCGGCCAAATCGCCCGGGAACGGTCCGTAGATGTCGTTCGTCATCAGTTTTCAGAGCCCAACCAGACGTAGCTCGCGAGTCGGCCCGTGCGCCGCTCGCGGCGGTAGGAGTAGTGATCGGCGGATTCGAGGGTGCAGACCGGTGACCGCACCAGTCCGGTGACCCCCGCCGCGGCCAGCTGGGCCGCGGCCCCCTCCGGCACGTCCAGCGCGGGAGTCCCCCAGGACGTCTCGGCGAAGGCCGTGGGCACCACGGCGGCGACCTCGGCGCGCAGTTCGGCCGGCACCTCGTAGCAGCGGCCGCAGACCGCGGGGCCGGTGGCGGCGGTGATCCGCGCCGGCTCGGCCCCCAGGTCGACCATCGCCCGGACGACCGCGGGCACCACCCCGGCCGCCAGTCCGGGTCGGCCCGCGTGGGCCGCGCCCACCACGCCCGCCACCGGGTCGGCCAGCAGCACCGGAGTGCAGTCGGCGGTCAGCACCGCCAGCGCGAGCGGACGGTCGGTGACCACCGCGTCCACCGTGGGGGCCTCCCCCAGCGGCTGGCGCTCCGTCACCACGGCGACCTCGGCGCCGTGCACCTGGTTCATCCAGACCACGTCGGCCGGGTCCAGCCCCAGTTCACGGGCGGCGATGGCCCGGTTCTC
>NZ_JAFLNG010000681.1 GCF_017427025.1 Streptomyces sp. FH025 | reverse complement strand
TCTAAAGCTACTTATGTCGAGGGCTGTCCGACGCGTCGGCGGGGGTGATCGCCGGATCCGAAGCCGCCCCCGATATCTGTAGGTAAAACTACGTAGTTTTCCTTTGACAGTTCAGACTGCGGGTTTTAGCGTGGACGGCATGGAACAGAACGCCGCGAGCGCATCCGAGTCGGCCGTCCGTGCGGCCGGAGAGCTGCGAGTCCTCCTCAACCGTCTGCGGCGGCGCCTCAAGGAGACCGAGGACCCGCACGGGCTCACCCCGTCGCAGGCGTCGGTCCTCAGTCGGCTCGCGGACGGACCGGCGACGGTCGGCGATCTGGCCGCCGCCGAGAGGGTCCGTTCGCAGTCGATGACCAACACGATTGCCGCGCTCGCCGAACGCGGACTGATCGAGCGTCAGCCCGATCCCTCGGACGGACGCCGGCAGGTCATCTCGCTGAGCCGGCAAGCCGTGGAGCAGCTGAACGACAGTCGGCACGCCCGGGAGGAATGGCTGGCCGGCGCGCTCCAGGAGCGCTACACCGCCGCCGAGCGCCGGTCCATCATCGAGGCGCTCGCCCTCCTGGGGCGGCTGGTCGAGTAGTGCGCCACCCCTGACGTCCGTTCAACGCGCTTCAGAGCGACTCGAATCCGATCAAGGAGAACGAACGACGATGAGCCGTGCCTCGAAACTCAAAGAACTGATCCTGGACCGCGAACTGCTGGTGATGCCCGGGGTCTTCGATCCGATCAGCGCCGGACTCGCCGAGCAGGCCGGCTTCGCGGCGGTCCAGTGCAGTGGCGCGAGCATCTCCGGGGTCCACCTCGGACGCCCGGACTATTCCATGATCTCGATGGACGACATGGCCGCCTGGACCGCGCGCATCGTGAACGCCGTCTCGGTCCCGGTCATGGGCGACGGCGACACCGGCTTCGGCAACGCGGTCAACGCCTACTACACGGTCCAGGCGTTCGAGCGCGCCGGTGCCGCGGGCATCAACCTGGAGGACCAGGTGGTGCCCAAGCGCTGCGGGCACCTGGACGGCAAGCAGCTCGTCGACCTCGACGAGGCGGCCGCCAAGATCCGCGCGGCGGCCGATGCCCGCCACGACCCCGACTTCGTCATCAACGCCCGCACCGACGCGCTGGCCTGCGAGGGCATGGCCGGAGTGATCCGGCGGGGCAACGCGTACCTGGCGGCCGGCGCCACCATGGTCTTCGTCGAGGGCGTCACGAGTCGCGAGGAGATCCGCGAGGCGGTCCGCGGCATCCGCGGGCCCGTGGCCGTCAATGTGATCGAGGGCGGAAAGTCCCCGCAGCGGCTCACCTTCACCGAACTGCAGGAGCTGGGCGTCGCTCGGGTCAGCCTGCCCGCCGTGCTCCTGCTGGCCGCCATGGGCGGCATGCGCACCGCGCTGCGGCGGATGCGCGAGGACGACGGCACCGCCGACCTCGGCGACCTGCTCGTCCCTTTCCGCGAAGCCCACGACCTGATGGGCATGCGCGAGATCGAGGAACTGGAGGAGCGCTACCTGCGCCCCCTGACCGGCACCCCGCACGCCGCCCGATGACTCCGCACCTCCCACCATCGAAGGAGGGCCGCACCATGACCAGCGACACCGCAACCACGGCCACCGGCACCACCGACACCACCGACACCACCGACCGCCCCCGGTCCGTCATCGACAAGATCTGGGACCAGCACGTGGTCGCCGAACTCGACGACGACACCTCCCTGCTGCACATCGACCGGATCCTCCTGCACGACCGCAGCGGCGGGCTGGCCCTGCGCGCCGTACGTGACGAGGGACGCCAACTCTTCGACCGCGACCTGGTCTTCGGCACCATGGACCATGTCGTCGACACCCGTCCCGGCCGCGACGACCGCACGCCGGTCCCCGGCGGCGCGATGTTCATCGACGCCTTCCGTGCGGAGGCCCGCCACCAGGGGGTGACCCTGTTCGACATCGCCGACCCGCGTCAGGGCATCTCCCACGTCGTCTTCCCCGAACAGGGCATCGCCCTGCCGGGAACCACCATGATCTGCGCCGACAGCCACACCCCCACGCTCGGCGGGATCGGAGCGCTGGCCTGGGGCGTGGGCGTCACCGAGTGCGAGCACGCCCTGGCCACCCAGACCCTGGCGATCAGGCGTCCCGCGACGATGCTCGCCCGCTTCGAGGGGACACCGGGCGACCGCGTCGTCGCCAAGGACCTCATCCTGGCCCTGATCGCGAGCATCGGCGCGGGCGGCGCGACCGGCCACGCCATCGAGTTCGCCGGCTCCGCGATCAGCGCCCTCGGCGTCGAGGCCCGGATGACGCTGTGCAACATGGCCGTGGAGGCCGGTGCCCGCACCGGTGTCGTCGCGCCCGACGAGAAGCTCCTCGACTACCTCAAGGGCCGCCCCTACGCTCCCGTCGGACCGGCCTGGGACCAGGCCGCCCGTGCCTGGCTCGACCTGCGAAGCGACCACGCGGCCCCGTACGACCGCACCACCACCCTCCAGGTGGACGGCCTCGGCCCCCAGGTCACCTGGGGCACCAGCCCGCAGCACGCCACCGGAATCGACTCGTTCGTCCCCCACCCCGACGAACTGGCCGATCCCGCCGCCGCCCGGCGCGCGCTCGACTACATGGACCTGCGGCCCGGTACCGCGCTCAGTTCCGTCGCCATCGACGCGGCCTACCTCGGCTCGTGCACCAACGCGCGGCTCAGCGACCTGCGCATCGCCGCCGACGTCCTGCGCGGACACAGGGTCGCCGAAGGGGTCACCGCCATCTGCGTGCCCGGCTCCACCGCGGTGCGCCGCGCCGCCGAAGCCGAAGGCCTGGACCGGGTGTTCGTTGACGCGGGCTTCCAGTGGCGGGAGTCCGGCTGCGGCCTGTGCTTCTACGCCGGCGGCGACCGCTTCCCCGCCGGCGCCCGCGTCATCAGCTCCACCAACCGCAACTTCGAGAACCGCCAGGGCCCCGGTGTGCGCACCCACCTCGCCAGTCCCGCGACCGTCGCCGCCTCCGCGCTCGCCGGCCGCCTCGCCGACCCCCGGGAGCGATGAGCACCGTGCAGCCCTTCCACCAGGTCACCGGTATCGCGGCACCCCTGCTGCGCGCCAACATCGACACCGATGCCATCGCACCCTCCCGCTTCCGCCCCGCAAGCCTGTCCAAGTACGGCTACGAGGCCGCCCTGTTCGCCGGCCTGCGCTTCGACGAGGACGGCGCGGAGCGCCCCGACTTCGTCCTCAACCAGCCTCCCTACCGCAACGCCGTCGCCCTGGTCGTCGGCCCGAACTTCGGCTGCGGCAGCTCACGCGAAACCGCGGTCTGGGCCCTGCGGGACTTCGGCATCCGCGCCGTCATCGCCCCCACCTTCGGATCCATCTTCGAGACCAACTGCCTGCGCAACGGCCTGCTGCCACTGTCCCTGCCGCCCGCCGAACACCAGCGACTCGCCGACGAGACCTTCGCCCCCACGGCGAGCGCGCACCTCACCATCGACCTGGACACCTGCCGGGTCGCAGCCGCCGACGGCCCGCAGCACACCTTCACCATCGACGAGCGCTCCCGCCGACAACTCCTCAGTGGCCTGGACACCATCGGCGAGACCCTGCTCCTGCGCGAGACGATCACCCGCTTCCGCACCCGGGACCGCCACCGTCGGCCCTGGAACTACCCGACCCGGAGCACAACGCCCGAGGGGCCCACTGACGGGTGACGGCCCGGCAGGTCGGCGGTGACCTGGTCGGACACCGGCTCCTCACCGGCTCGCGCGGGGCGGTGCGACGCGCGAGGTCTCTCCTCACCTCACTACCTCGAAGTGATCGGACCGGGGTATCTAATGGTGATTTGTCCTGATTTTTCATCAGGTGCCATGCGGTGCCTGCATCTTGTTGCTTCCTGGTGCGGGGCCGCTTCGTCGTGAGGAGAGGTGAACCTGCGGATGAGTGCTCGTACTCGTGAACAGGACGATTTCAACAGGGCCCCGGCCGGTGGAACCATCCCGGTCGGGGCCGTCGGTGCGTCCGATCCGGTCGGCTCGGGCGGGCGGCGCGGGGAGCGCGGCGTGGGGGCGGTGTCGGTGGGCAGCGCGGTGCTGTCCGGCCTGGCGCTGCTGATGGCCACGGCCCCACCGGTGGCCGCCGCGCCGCTGGAAGCCGTGCCGGTGCTGCGGGCTG
>NZ_JAFLNG010000680.1 GCF_017427025.1 Streptomyces sp. FH025 | reverse complement strand
TCGAACCCGGCGCCGTCCACCCCGACGCCGACCGCCTCCGGCGGCGAGCCGAACCTGGACGAGGCCACCCGGGCGCTGTCCTACGCGGCGGGTCAGCCGTTTGTCTGGATGTGACAAACGCCAAGGGGTCCGGCGCGCTCGCGCCGGGCCCCTTTTGACGGTCACTCAATCGCGATCCTGACGGGCGGTCAGCCGCCGAGCCGGTCCACCGAGGTCACCCGCAGCACCGCCCGGCCCTCCTCGTCCGAGCCGTACAGGTCGACCTCGGCGCTGATGCCCCAGTCGTGGTCGCCCTCCGGGTCGTCGAAGATCTGCCGGACCTTCCAGGCGGAGTCCTCCTCCTCGATGATCAGCATCTTCGGGCCGCGCGCGTCCGGGCCGGTGCCCAGGTCGTCGTACTCCTCCCAGTACCCGTCCATGGCGTCCGCCCAGCGGTCCGCGTCCCAGCCGTACTCGCCGTCCAGCTCGCCGAGTTCGTCCCAGTGCTCCAGGGCGCACAGCTCGACCCGGCGGAACATCTCGTTGCGCACCAGCACCCGGAAGGCGCGGGCGTTGGCGGTGACCGGCGCGGGCCGGTCGTCCAGCGAGACCTCGGCGGCCTGCGGCTCGGTCGGGTTGGCCAGCTGCTCCCACTCGTCCAGCAGGCTGGAGTCGACCTGGCGGACCAGCTCGCCGAGCCAGGCGATGACGTCCTTGAGGTCGTCCGTCTTCACGTCCTCGGGGACGGTCTGCTCCAGCGCCTTGTACGCGCCGGCCAGGTAGCGCAGCACGATGCCCTCGGTGCGCGCCAGCTCGTAGAAGCCGACGTAGTCCGAGAAGGTCATCGCCCGCTCGTACAGGTCGCGGACCACGGACTTCGGCTGGAGCTGGTGGTCGCCGATCCACGGGTGCGCCCGGCGGTACACCTCGTAGGCGTGGGTGAGCAGTTCCTCCAGCGGCTTCGGGTACGTGATCTCCTGGAGCCGCTCCATCCGCTCCTCGTACTCGATGCCGTCCCGCTTCATCTCGCCGACGGCCTCCCCGCGCGCCTTGTTCTGCTGCGCGGCGAGGATCTGGCGCGGGTCGTCGAGGGTCGCCTCGACCACCGAGATGACGTCCATCGCGTAGGACGGCGAGGTCGGGTCGAGCAGCTCGAAGGAGGCCAGGGCGAAGGTGGACAGCGGCTGGTTGAGCGCGAAGTTCTCCTGGAGGTCCAGGGTGAGGCGGACGATCCGGCCCTCGGCGTCCGGCTCCGGCAGCCGCTCCACCACGCCGCCCTCCAGCAGCGAGCGGTAGATCGCGATCGCGGTGCGGATGTGGCGGCGCTGGGCGGCCTTGTCCTCGTGGTTGTCGGTGAGGAGCTTGCGCATCGCCTCGAAGGCGTTGCCCGGGCGGCCGATCACCGACAGCAGCATCGCGTGGCTCACCTTGAACCGGGAGACCAGCGGTTCGGGGTCGGCGCCGATCAGCTTCTCGAAGGTCTCCTCCGTCCAGCCGACGAAGCCCTCCGGTGCCTTCTTGCGCACCACCTTGCGCTTCTTCTTCGGGTCGTCCCCGGCCTTGGCGATCGCCTTGTCGTTCTCGATCACGTGCTCGGGCGCCTGCGCCACCACCTGGCCGACGGTGTCGAACCCGGCCCGGCCGGCCCGACCGGCGATCTGGTGGAACTCGCGGGCGCGCAGGATGCGCACCCGCTGCCCGTCGTACTTCGACAGGGCGGTGAACAGCACCGTGCGGATCGGCACATTGACGCCGACACCGAGCGTGTCCGTCCCGCAGATCACCTTCAGCAGGCCCGCCTGGGCGAGGCGTTCGACCAGCCGGCGGTACTTCGGCAGCATGCCCGCGTGGTGCACGCCGATCCCGTGGCGGACGTAACGGGACAGGTTGCGGCCGAACTTGGTGGTGAAGCGGAAGTTGCCGATCAGATCGGCGATGGCCTCCTTCTCCGCCTTCGAGCACATGTTGATGCTCATCAGCGACTGGGCCCGCTCCACCGCCTCCTTCTGCGTGAAGTGCACGACGTAGACCGGCGCCTGGCCGGTCTGGAGCAGCTCCTCCAGGGTGTCGTGCATCGTGGTGCGGCGGTACTCGTAGAACAGCGGCACCGGGCGGGTCGCGTTGCGCACCACGGTGGTCGGACGGCCGGTGCGGCGGGTCAGGTCCTCCTCGAAGCGGCGCACGTCGCCGAGCGTCGCCGACATCAGCAGGAACTGCGCCTGCGGCAGCTCCAGCAGCGGGATCTGCCAGGCCCAGCCGCGGTCCGGCTCGGCGTAGAAGTGGAACTCGTCCATGACCACCTGGCCGATGTCCGCCCGGGCGCCGTCGCGCAGCGCGATCTGGGCCAGCACCTCGGCGGTGCAGCAGATGATCGGCGCGGTCGGGTTCACGCTCGCGTCGCCGGTCATCATGCCGACCTGCTCGGTGCCGAACATCTTCACCAGGTCGAAGAACTTCTCCGACACCAGCGCCTTGATCGGCGCCGTGTAGAACGTCCGCTGCCCCTCCGCGAGCGCCGCGAAGTGCGCCCCCGCCGCCACCAGGCTCTTGCCCGACCCGGTCGGCGTCGCCAGGATCACGTTGTTCCCGGACACCAGCTCGATCAGCGCCTCCTCCTGCGCCGGGTACAGCGTGATCCCCCGATCCTCCGCCCAGGCTGCGAACGTCTCGTACAGCGCATCGGGCGTGGCGGGCTTCGGCATCAGATCAAGGAGCGTCACCCGGCTATCTTGCCTGCTCGCCGCCACCCCGGGCAAAGCCTCACAGCGACGGGAGACGGTGCCCCGGTTGTCACGACCGGCCAGTGGGCCGCACCGATCATGTGTCGGGTGGCACATTGATCCCCGTTCGCGGGGCGTGCCAGAGTGCCGGGCATGATCCTGCCGCTCGCGTCTGAAACGCGTCCTTCCGTTGTCGCTCCGGCTCATGTCTTCGACTGGCTCGACGAGGCCGCCGGGTTGCGGGCCGAGGCGGGGCTGACGCGGACGTTGCGCAGCCGGGAGGCCGGGGACGGGGTGCTGGACCTCGCCGGGAACGACTATCTGGGGCTGACCAGGCACCCGGTGGTGACGCGGGCGGCCGCGGAGGCGGCGCTGCGGTGGGGCGGGGGGTCGACGGGGTCGCGGCTGGTGACCGGGACGACGGCGCTGCACACCGAGCTGGAGGAGGAGCTGGCCGCGTTCTGCGGGGCGGAGGCCGCGCTGGTGTTCTCCTCCGGGTACACGGCCAACCTCGCGGCGCTCACCGCGCTGACCGACCCGGACACGCTGATCGTGTCGGATGCCTACAACCACGCCTCGCTCATCGACGGCTGCCGGCTCTCCCGGGCGGACGTCCACCGCGCCCCGCACAGTGACCCTGCCGCGGTGGCGGAGGTGCTGGCCGGGCGGACGCAGCGGCGGGCGCTGGTGGTCACCGACTCGGTGTTCTCCGTGGACGGCGACGCGGCCCCGCTGCGCGGACTGTCCGAGGCCGTCCGGGCGCACTGCGCCGCACTGCTGGTGGACGACGCGCACGGGCTGGGCGTGCTCGGCCCCGGCGGGCGCGGCGCGCTGGCGGCGGCCGGGCTGGCCGGGCAGCCGGACACGGTCGCCACCATGACGCTGTCCAAGTCGCTCGGCTCGCAGGGTGGCGCCGTGGTCGGCCCGCGCCGGGTGATCCGCCACCTGACCGAGACCGCCCGCACCTTCATCTTCGACACCGGCCTCGCCCCGGCCGCGGCCGGGGCCGCCCTCGCCGCCCTGCGCCTGCTGCGCGCCGAGCCGCACCGCGCCGACCGTGCCCGCGAGGTCGCCCGCGCCCTCGCCGCCCGGCTGACCGAGGCGGGCCTGGACGCCTGCGAGCCGGAGGCCGCCGTGGTCTCGGTACGGGCTCCGGGCCCGGAGGCCGCCGTGGCCTGGGCCGCCGACTGCCTCCGGGCCGGGCTCGCGGTCGGCTGCTTCCGGCCGCCGTCCGTCCCGGACGGCGTCTCCCGGCTGCGGCTGACGGCGCGCGGTGACCTGACGGACGGGCAGATCGCGGAGGCGGTGCGGATCGTCGCCGAGCTGGCCCCGGCGGGCGCAACTCCGGTGGATCGTACGGCTACCGAGCGCTAGAGGTGCGCTCGGTGTTCGGCCGGTTGTAGCCGGGGGAGGGCCGGGCGAGGCGCCCAGTCGGTGATCTTGGACGGTTAGGCTGCCG
>NZ_JAFLNG010000068.1 GCF_017427025.1 Streptomyces sp. FH025 | reverse complement strand
GGGCCTCGGCGCTCACAGGTGGAAGCGCCGGGTCTCGCCGGGCCGGATGGTCGCCTCGGCGCCGCGCAGGCGGATCCGGACCGGCTCCTGGCGGTCCTCGTGCAGGCTCACGGTGACCGTACGGCGGTCGACGGCGATCAGGACGCCCCAGTGGCCCCGGTAGCGCAGGTCCAGCTCCAGCCGGCCGAGGGCGGAGGGCAGGCGGGGGTCGAGCCAGACGGCGTCCTCGCGGACCTCCAGGCCGGTGTAGCAGCGCTGCAGCAGGTCGACCGCGCCCGCCATGGCGCCCAGGTGGACGCCCTCCGCGGTGGTGCCGTGCTGGCTGTCCCGGAGGTCGGCCACCAGCGCGTCGCGGAAGTGCCGCCAGGAGGCGCGCCGGTCGGAGCGGGTGAGGACCCAGGCGTGCACCACCGAGCTGAGGGTGGAGCCGTGGACGGTGCGCCGCAGGTAGTGGTCGGTGGTGCGTCGGAGCAGTTCGTGGTGCGCCGGGTAGCCGAGGCGTCGCAGCAGGTCGCGGACCTCGCGGGCGGAGAACAGGAACCAGAGCATCAGCGCGTCGGCCTGCTTGGAGGCCTTGTAGCGGTTGACGGTGTCGCCCTCGGCCTCCAGGATCCGGTCGAGCCGGCGCAGGTCGGGGTAGCGGCGCCGGTACGCCTCCCAGTCGAGCTCGGCGAGCCGGTCGTAGCCCTCGAACTGGCTCAGCACGCCCCCGTGGAACGGGACGTGCAGGTGCCGCCCGACCTCCTGCCAGCGGGCCAGTTCCAGGTCGTCGAGGGCGAGGCGCTCGCGCAGCTCGCCGCGCCGGTAGCCGGGCAGGACGTCCAGGGCGTCCTGGGCCCGGGCCAGCACCCAGGAGGCGAGCACATTGGTGTACGCGTTGTCGTCCAGACCCGGCCGGGCCGCTCCGGGGTAGGCGTCGTGGTACTCGTCGGGGCCGAGCACACCGCGGATCGACCAGCGCCCCCGGGCCCGGTCGTAGACGGCCGTGGAGGACCAGAAGCGGGCGATCTCCAGCAGCATCTCGGCGCCGGCCGTGGCGAGGAAGTCCCGGTCGCCGGTGGCCTGGTAGTACTGCCAGACGTTGTACGCCACCGCCGAGCCGACGTGCCGCTGGAGGTGGCTGTGGTCGGGCAGCCAACGGCCGGACAACGGGTTGAGGTGCAGCTGTTGGGACTCCTCCCGGCCGTCGCTCGCGCTCTGCCACGGATACATCGCCCCGTGCGACCCCGCCTCCCGCGCCTGGCGGCGGGCGGCGTCGAGGCGGCGGTGGCGGTAGCGGAGCACGGCGCGCGCCAGCTCGGGGAAGTGGAGGTTCAGCAGCCGCAGGACGAACAGCTCGTCCCAGAAGACGTGGCCCCGGTACGCCTCGCCGTGCAGTCCGCGGGCCGGGACGCCGACGTCCAGGTCGACGGAGTGCTCGGAGTAGGTCTGGAGCAGGTGGAACAGGTTCAGGTGCAGCGGACCGGTGCCGTCGAAGTCCGCCTCGATCCGGCAGTGGCGCCACAACTCGCCCCAACGCAGGGCGTGTTCGGCCAGAAGGTCCTCGAAGTCCCCGGCTCCGGACGCGAGCAGGCGCGAGGCGCCCAGCGGGGTTTCGATCGCCCGGTCACGGGAGGTGTGCACCGCGACCGTCTTCTCCACCGTGACGGGCCGACCGCGCTCGCCCTCCAGGGTGAGGACGTGTGCCACCCAGCTCTCGCCGCACTCGGTCGCGACCCTGGCGGCCCGGCGGGCGCTGGTCCGGGCGGAAAGGGCGATCCATAGCGGGGAGTTGGCCATTCCGGCCTCCAGTCGGAGCAGCCCGTCCTCGTCCACGCCCACACCGACCGGGGTCAGGTGCCGTTCGGCCAGGCCCCGGTAGCGGGCGACGCCGCTGTTGGTGACGTCGCCGTCCAGGCCCGATCGGACCTCCAGCGGGCCGGACCAGTTCTCCGGGGTGAAGGTGCTCTCCAGCGCGAGCAGGTGCGGCCGGGCCTGGCTGGCGAGGCGGCGCTGCACCAACCGGGTCCGCCGACCCCGGTCGTCGACCACCAGCGCCGTACGGGTCAGCACGCCCCGGCGCAGGTCCAGTTCGATGGTCTGCTCGGCGGGCGGCCCGGTGAACCAGTCGCCACCGGCCGGGCGGAAGGTCAGCGGCAGCCAGTTCGGGCAGTTGACCAGGTCCTCGTTGGTGACCGCCCGCCCCGAGACCGTCGACCCGGCCCGGTCGTAACAGCCGGCCAGGTACGTCCCCGGGTAGTGGACGCCGTCGGCGACCGACTCCGGCGCGGCGCCCCGGGTGACCAGGTAGCCGTTGCCGAGCGCGCACAGCACCTCCCGGAGCCCCTCCTCGACGGGGTCGAACCCCCGGTAGCGGAGCGTCCACGGGTCCGGCATGTCGGGGTACCCCGCAGGCCGGTCTGTTCCCACGACGTGACCTCCCGTGCCGACCGCTCCGCTTCCAGTCTGCGCACCGCGGCGCCGGACCGCTCGTGTTCGCGGCCCGGGCGCCTCACCGGCGGAGGGCCGGCGCGGTGAGCGCTCGCCCAGCGACGGCAGCGTCCGACGCCTCGGTCGGCCCAGCCGGCGCAGAGGCGCTCGCGCTCGGCCCAGCGGGCGCAGGCGCGCAGCAGGGCGGCGTTCCAACGCTCGCGCCGGCGGGCGGTCGCGGATGCGGCGCGGTCACGGCGGGCCATCGGTCACGGCCCCTTCCGTGCCATCGGCTCCAGGCGCGCGGCCAGCCGTTCCGGGAGGGTGTCCCGGTTCGCCGGGGTGAGCCGGAGGACCTCGATGTCGGCGCGCCGCTTGAGGGCGTCGGTGAACGGGCCGTGCTGCGCCTGCACCGTGGCCACGACATCGACGTCAGCGGCGAACAGCGCTCGGACGGCGCTCTCGAACGGTCGGTGGGCCAGCTCCATCCGTCCGAGCTCGTCGATGACCACGAGCGTCCGCGCGGTCCACGCCAGGGACGGCAGCGCCAGTCGCTCCATGACCTCCAGGTCGACGCCGTACCGACCGACGCGCGGCGGCCCCGGGAAGTCGACATGGGCGAGCACGGCCCGTCGGCCCGCCAGCGTCTCCAGGACGAAACCGACCCGAGCGCCGCCCGCGCGGATCTCCGCCGTGGTGAAACCCACCGCTTCCCGGGTGTGCAGCAGTGCCGCCAGCCTGCGGATCGCGGTGGTCTTGCCGACGCCGGGGCGCCCCTCCAGCAGAATTCTCGTCGGCATTCCCGGCTCCGTCACGGGGACCGCCGATGGGCGGTCCGGGTCGAGTGGTCCTGTTTCCAGACTCCCACCGGACGGGCCCCGTGCGAGCTGCCGGGCGTAGTGGCGCTGCACGGCGGTGCGGGCGGGGCCGGTCGGCCCTCCCCAAGCAGGGAGAAGGCGCGGACCCTGGAGACGTAAACGGCGCCGGCCGAGGAGACCGCCATGCCCACCGTCCACCCGCTGCTCACCACCGCCGAGGCCCTGCTGTCCGACGGCACCACGGTCGTGCTCCGGCCGCTCGGCCCGCAGGACCACCGGGCCGTGCTCGACCTGCACACCGAGGGACTCTCCGAGGAGAGCCGCCGGATGCGGTTCTTCGGGGCCAGCCGCAACGCGCCGCGGCAGGCGGCCGACCGGCTGTGCGGGCAGGGGACCACGGGCCTGCTGGCGCTCGGTGCCTGGGTGGGGGAGGAACTGGTCGGCGAGGTGGACTGCGAGCCGCTGGACGACCCGCCGGAGACGGCGGAACTGGCGCTGGCGGTGGCGGACCGCTGGCACCACCGGGGTGTCGCCACCCTGCTGCTGGAACACCTGATCCACGCCGCGCGCGCCCGTGGCACCCGCTACTTCGAGGCCGACACCCTGTTCGGCAACCGGGCCGTCCACCAGCTCTTCGCCGACCTCGGCCTGCCCGTCCAGCGCCGCTTCGCGCAGGGCGAGGTCCGGATCCGGGTGCCGCTGGACGAGAGCGACGAGCGCTACCGGTCGGCGGTGGACGAACGCGGTCGGCGCGCGGACGTCGCCAGCCTCGCCGCGCTGCTGCGCCCGGCCTCGGTGGCGGTGGTCGGGGCGTCCCGGCGGGCGGGCTCGGTCGGCCGGACCGTCCTCGGAAAGATCCGGCGGGGCGGCTTCGCGGGCTCGGTCTGGGCGGTCAACCCGCACGCCCGGGAGATCGACGGCGAGCCCGCGTACCCCTCCGTCCGCGCGCTGCCCGCCGTGCCGGACCTCGCCGTGCTGGCCGTGCCCGCCGGCGCCGTCCCCGGAGCGGCGGAGGAGTGCGGCGCCGCCGGGGTCCGGGCGCTGGTGGTGCTCACCTCCGGGCTGGGGGCGCAGGAGGCCCGCGGGCTGATGCGGGCCTGCCGCCGGCACAGCATGCGCCTGGTCGGGCCGAACAGTCTGGGCACGGCCCAGACCGAGCCGGCCGTCCGGCTGGACGCCGAGTTCGGCGGCGCCTTCCCCCGGCCGGGCAGCGCCGGGGTGGCGGTGCAGAGCGGCGGCGTGGGGATCGCGCTGCTGTCGCGGCTGGCCTGGCTGGGCATCGGGGTGTCGAGCTTCGTCTCGCTCGGCGACAAGTACGACGTCAGCGGCAACGACCTGCTCCGGTGGTGGGAGGCGGACGGCCGTACCGACCTCGCCCTGCTCCACCTGGAGTCCTTCGGCAACCCGCGCGCCTTCGCCCGGACGGCCCGCCGCGTGACCCGGACGATCCCGGTGCTCACCGTCGACGCCGGGCGCTCGACCGCCGGCCGCCGGGGCGCCGCCTCGCACACCGCGGCCGCGGCCACCCCCACCGTGACCCGGGAGGCGCTGTTCCGCCAGGCCGGCATCACGGCCACCCGGAGCATCGAGGAACTCGTCGAGGCCGCCGCCCTGTTGCACGCCCAGCCACTGCCCGCCCCGCGCGGCGCGGTCGCCGTGGTGTCCAACGCGGGCGGCATCGGCATCCTGGCCGCCGACGCCTGCGCCGAGGCCGGGCTGGAGTTGCCCGAGCTCCCCGCGGAGCTGGGGAAGCTGCTGCCGCCGGGCGCCTCCGTCCGCAACCCGGTGGACACCACGGCGGCGGTCGACCCGACAGAACTCGCCCTGTTCCTAAGGGCATTGGAGCGCGAGGAGGCCGTCGACGCGATCCTGGTGTGCCTGGTGCCGACGGCGCTGGGCACCACCCCGGCCCGGGACCCGGTGCGCGCCCTGCTGGAGGGCCCCGCCCGGCGCCGCGTGCCGATCGCCGCCGTGCTGCTCGACCAGCAGGTGCCCGTCCGCTACCGCAACTGCGCGGACAGCGGCGTGCTGCCCGCCTACTCGGACCCCGTCGCCGCCGCCCGGGCCCTCGCCCACGCCCGGGACCGGGCCCGCTGGCTCGCCGAAGCCCCCTCCGGACCCGCCGAAGCCCAGGGCTGCGACCGGAACACCGCCCGCAGCCTGGTGGACGGCTACCTCACCGCCCACCCCGACGGCGGCTGGCTCGACCCGCTGTCCACCGCCGACCTGCTGGACGCCTACGGACTGCCGCTGACCACCTCGGTGTGGGCCCGGGACGAGCACACGGCGGTGGCCGCCGCGAACGGGCTGCGCCTCCTCGGGCACGACGGGCAGGTGGCCCTGAAGGCCTACTGGCCCGGGCAGGTGCACAAGAGCGCGCTCGGCGCCGTCCGCACCGGCCTCGGCAGCGAGTCCGAAGTCCGCGCCGCCTACCGGGAGTTCGCGGAGCGGTTCGGTACGGAGCTGGCCGGAGCGGTGGTGCAGCCGATGGCGGAGCCGGGCTTCGAACTGCTCGCGGGGGTCGTCCAGGACAAGGTCTTCGGTCCGCTCGTCGTCCTCGGGGCGGGCGGCACCGCCGCCGACGTCCTGGCCGACCGGGTGGCCCGACTGGCCCCGCTCAGCGAGCGCGACCTGACCACCATGGTGACCGAACTCCGCAGCGCGCCACTGCTGTTGGGCGACGGTGCGGTCCCGCCCGTGGACCTCGCGGCGGTGCGGTCCGTCCTCACCCGGCTCTCCCTGCTCGCCGACGACTTCCCGGAGCTCGTCGAGGCCGACCTCAACCCCGTCATCCTCCGACCCGACGGCGCCGTCTGTGTGGACGCCAGGGTCCGGCTGGAACCCCGACCGTCCTTCGACCCCTACCTGCGACGGCTGCGGCGCCCGGCCGCCGCCGAGGGGGAGTGAGCGCCATGAAGCACAGCATCCTCGACGGCACCGCCGCCGATGTCTTCCCCGCCGACGGCCCCGCGCGTTCCCCCGGACGAACCCGGGTGCGCGACTGCATGAGCCGCCCCGGCATCGCCGTCACCCCCGGCACCGACTTCGCCACCGTCGCCGCCGTGCTCAGCGCCTCCCGGCGCGGCATCGTGCCGGTGGTGACGCCGGACGGCACGGTCACGGGCGTGGTCGCCGCCTCCGACCTCCTCGCCGCCTACGCCGACGAGAACGCCGGGCGCGTCGAGGGCGCCGGGCGCGCCGGGGGCGAACTGCTCGCCCGCGACATGATGGCCACCCCGGCGGTCACCGTCACCCAGGACATGGCCGCCACCGAGGCGCTGGCCCTGGTGGCCGAGCACTCCCTGCACCACCTGCCCGTCGTGGACGCCGACGGCCGCCTGATCGGCCTGCTCTCCGCGCACGACCTGCTCGACGCCCTGCGCCGGGAGGACGAGGCCATCCGTTCCGAGGCGCTCACCCTCGCCCTCACCCCGGGCAGCGGTGTCGCCCCCGGCTCGCTGCACGTCCGCTGCGAACGCGGCCTGGTCGCGGTCACCGGCCGCACCCGCACCCGTGGCGACGCCGCCGCCCTGATCCTCCAACTCGCCCGCATCGACGGCCTCACCGGCCTCGCCGACCACCTCACCTGGGACCTCGACGACACCGAACCGGGACCGCCCCGGTGACGGGACCGGCGCCCGACCGTCGTGGCCGCCTCCCGTACGGCACGAGGTTTGGGGCCGGACCGGCCCCTGCGGCAGGGACCGTCCGGCCCTGTGCGCCCGCTCCCGGAGGGCGGACCGTGGAGGCGGGAACCCCGAGGGAGGAGTGAGGACGATGCAGCACCGCAGCGTCAATGACGTGATGACCCGGGAGGTCGTCACCGCCCGGCCCGACACGCCGTTCAAGGAGGTTGCGGCGCTCTTCCACCGCAACGACATCACCGCGATCCCGGTGATCGACGACCAGGGCCGTCCGCTCGGCATGGTCTCGGAGGCGGACCTCATCCGGAAGGAGGCCGTGCTGCCCGATCCGGAGGGCCGCTTCCCGGGACGCTGGCTGGGCGCCGCGGACCGCGCCCGGGCCGAGGCGGAGACCGCCGGCGGCCTGATGACCAGCCCCGCCGTCACGGCGCGCCCGGGCTGGTCGGTGCCGGAGGCCGCCCGCGCCATGGACAAGCACAAGGTCAAGCGGCTTCCCGTGGTGGACGAGGCCGGCCGGCTGGTCGGCATCGTCAGCCGTCGGGACCTGCTGGAGGTCTTCCTGCGCCACGACGCGGCCATCCGCGACGAGATCAACCACGACGTGCTCGGCCAGACCCTCTGGCTCGCTCCCGGCGACGTGCGGGTGTCGGTGCACGACGGCGTGGTCACCCTGGAGGGACGGCTGCCGCGCCGCAGCCTGGTCCCGATCGCCGAGCAGCTCTGCCGTGCCGTGGACGGCGTGGTCGCCGTGCACGCCACCCTCGACTGGACCGAGGACGACACCAGTCCGAAGCTCGAACACCCCCGCGCCTACCGCGCCGCGTCGTAGGAGGTCGCCGTGCCCCGCACACCGAACACCGTCGCCGACGTCATGACGCACGCCGTGGTCGCCGTCGGCCGCGACGCCGACTTCCGTGAGGTGACCGAGACCCTCCAGCGCTGGCAGGTGAGCGCCGTCCCCGTACTGACCGGCGACGGCCGGGTGGTCGGGGTGGTCTCCGAGGCCGACCTGCTCACCGCCCGCGACCGGGACGGCGAGCGGGCCGAAGCGCTCACGGCCGGGCGGATGATGTCCGTCCCGGCGGTGACGGTCCACCCCGCGAGCCCGCTCAACGAGGCCGCCCGGGCGATGGCCCGCGGCCACTTCAAGCGGCTCCCGGTGGTCGACGAGGAGGACTACCTGGTCGGCATCGTCAGCCGGGGCGACCTGCTGAAGGTCTACCTGGAGGACGACCGCGAGCTGGTCGACCGGGTCCGCTTCGAACTGACCGCCACCCTCGGCCCGATCACCGCGACGGACACCGACATCCGCTCCGAGAACGGCCGGATCACCCTGACCGGCAGCCTGCCGGACACCCTCTCCGCACCCGTCCTGGAGCGGCTGGTGCGCTCCGTGCCGGGCGTGGTGGGCGTCGAACTGCGGCTCACCGCCCCCGCCTGACCGGAGAGGCCGCAGGGCCCGTGCCCGCCGTCGCGCCGGGCGGCCGACCCGGTGCGCCCGGCGCCGCGACGGCGCAGAATCGGTGACATCACCGCCCGATCGGTGATGTCACCGCCCGCGCACCCCAGGGAGCAGGCCATGGACACGCCCCGGCCCGTACGGGTGTTCCTGCTGGACGACCACGAGGTCGTCCGGCGCGGCGTGCGCGACCTCCTGGAGTCCGAGCAGGACATCGAGGTCGTCGGCGAGGCCGGCAGCTGCGCCCAGGCGCTCGCCAGGGTCCCGGCGCTGGGCCCGGACGTCGCCGTGCTCGACGTGCGGCTCCCGGACGGCGACGGCGTGACCGTCTGCCGGGACCTCCGGGACCGGATGCCCGGGCTGGCGTGCCTGATGCTGACGTCCTTCGACGACGACGACGCCCTGCTCGACGCCATCATGGCGGGAGCGGCCGGCTACGTGCTGAAGGAGGTCAAGGGCGCGGACCTGGTCGGCGCGGTCCGGACGGTGGCCTCCGGCCAGTCCATGCTCGACCCGGCGACCACCCGCAAGCTGATGGAGAGGCTGCGCCACCACGAGGAGAGCGGGACAGCCGCGGTCCTCGCCGGGCTCACCCAGCGCGAGCGGGAGATCCTCGCGCTCGTGGGAGAGGGCAAGACGAACCGGCAGATCGGCCAGGAGCTCTACCTCGCCGAGAAGACCGTGAAGAACCACGTCTCGCGCCTCCTCGCCAAGCTGGGCGTCGAACGCCGCCTCCAGGCCGCCGTCCTCGCCGCCCACGTGGAGCCCGAACAGCACCAGCGGCGTCCGCGCTGAGCCGCTGCCGCGTGGGCCCACCCGTGGGGGCGGACCCACCCGTGGGGGTGGGCCCGCGCTCCGCCTCGTACGGTCGTGGACCGCGTCAGGACGGGGTGTGCCACTGCTGGTTGGCACCGCCGTTGCAGTCCCAGAGCTCCAGCTTCGTGCCGGGGGCGCTGCTCCCGTTGGTGGCGTCGAGGCAGCGGTGGGAGTTCGGGTTGACCAGGGTCCCGTTGGTCAGGACCCACTGCTGGCCCGGCGAGCCGTTGCAGGTGGAGAGCACGACGGGGGTGCCGTTGGCGGTGCCGGAGCCGCTGGCGGTCATGCACTTGAACAGGGCGTGGATCGTGCCGTTGCCGGCGAGCACCCAGTTCTGGTTGTCCTGCCACCGGCCGCAGGGCCACAGCTCCAGTCGAGTGCCGTCGGTGCTGACGTTGCCGGTGATGTCCACGCACTGGCCGCCGATGCCGGTGATGGACCCGGAGGAGGTGTTGCCGATGGCATCGCGGTGGATGCTGCCCCCGGCGACCGGGGTGACACTCGCCTGGTTGGCGCAGGTGCTGCTGAGCGAGGTGCCGGTGACGGCGGCGGTGACGCTCTGCCCGGTGCCCGCGTCGACCCCGGTGGGAGCGGTGAACAGGGCCGCGGAGTACGGCTCGTCGGCGCAGGTCGCCGCGTTGTTGTTCCAGTCGAAGTACTCGACCCAGTCGATCATGCCCGACGCCCGGATCAGCCCCGTGCCGACCTGGAGGGTGCCGAGCACGAACGACGTGCCGGCGGTGGTGTCGCTGATCCGCGCCTGGTACCAGCCGGGGGCCGCGGGCGTGATGTCGTAGCGGTAGTGGTGACCGGCGGCGAAGGCCGCGTTGAGGCGGCAGGTGTAACCGCCGCCTCCGCTCTCGGTGAAGGTCTGACAGTAGGTGCCGGTGTCGCCGGGCTGCGCGTTGGTCGAGCCCCACAACGAGAACAGGAACATGCCGGGATCGGTCCGGTGCCGCTGCATGCCGATGTAGCCGGCGACGCCGTTGGTGAACGCGAACTGGTGCGACCAGAACACGTTTCCCCGTCCGGGGTCGGACTGCACGGTGGTGCCGAAGGCGACCGAGCGCAGGGCCGACGTGGCGGACGGAAAGCCGTAGTAGCTGTACGTGCCGGGGGTCGAGCCGGCGGCCGCCGCCGGGCTCGCGAGCCCCAGGACGGCGGAGAGCAGGCACAGCATCGCGCTGACCGTTCGCGCGATGAGCCTCGTGGATCCGGCGTGAAAGCGCAAGGGTCCTCCCTGATGGAGTGACGGTGTCCGGGAATTCCGCTGACGCGGAATGTCGGAGAGGTGAGACGAATCGCCTTTCACCGGGCCTGAAGTCGACTCACGCTCTTGAGTCGCCAGAATGTTTGACGGAAAATCGCATTTTGGCCGCGCGATAATGGTGGATTCTTCTCGCCCGCCGGAAAGTGTACGATCCACATCGTCGGGCGGGAAGTGTTCGTGCCGGTCGAATTGAAGTTCACCGTGGGGCGATTCTTCGATTTCGGCTCGCGCCTAGCCCCCTCGGCTAGTACTCCAGTGTGACTTCGCGATCATGTCGGGTGGATGATCTGGTGCCCCGGTTGGAGGGGTTGCTGTTTCCGTCGGTCGCGGGCGTCAGGGTGCTGTCGGTCGATGTGGACGTCGAGTCGGTGAACGTGCGGGTCGAATGCTCGGCGGTGGGGCACAGCTGCCCGGGGTGCGGGGACTGGTCGCCCGGGTGCACAGCTCCTACCTGCGGTTTCCTGTCGACGGTCCGGTAGGGGCAGACGGGTCCGGTTGAGCTTGCGGGTGAGGCACTTCGTATGCGGCAACCCGTCGTTCGGGCGGCGGACGTTCGCCGAGCAGATCGAAGGACTGACGCGACGCCACGGCCGGTGGACCGAGCAGTTGCGGGCCACACTCGCCTCGGTCGGCCTGGCGGCTTGCCGGGCGGGCCGGTGCCCGGCTGGCCGCCGTGTTCGGGGTGTCGGTGAGCCGGAGCACGGTGCTGCGTCTGGTCGAGGAGCTTCCCGACCCGGCGCCGCCGGCCCTCGGGTGGTGGGCGTCGACGAGTACGCGACGCGCAAGAGCCGCGACTACGGGACGGTGCTGGTCGACGGCGGAGGCTGCGAGCCGGACGGCGGGGAGGTGGTTCACCCGGCGTTCGACGCGGGTTCGCCCGAGGTGGTAGCCGCATTGGCCCAGCCGGGCGGATTTACGTCACCCAGGATGTACTTTCAGACGGGCTGGTACTTCGAAGGCAAGAATGGTCTGGAGCCTTGGAATCGCATGGCAAAGTTGGGGTCGTGGCACAGGTGAAATGTCACATGGCTAACAGTGCCTGTCTTCGAACGGTTTCCCACATCGTCTGAAGGAGAAGACCATGAACCGCATCACCCGCATCGCGGTGGGCGCCGCCGGTGCCGCCGCCCTGCTCACGACGCCCGTGCCGGCCTTCGCCGCCGCGACCGGCGCTGACACCGCCACCGCCACGGTCACGACTTGCAAGTCCAGTCTCCAGGCCGGGTTGGCGACCTATGCCTGCGCAGACGTCACCGGCAGCAGCATCGTGATCTACGGGAAGATCGGCCTTGCCGGCCCGCCCGACGGGCCGGTGTCGTGGCAGACCCTGTACACCAATCTGTCGGCCGAGGTGGTCGGCGGCGACTCGCTTGGCTCCGTGAACGGGAGCACGGCGTTCCATTCCACCCCGGTACAGGTGAACGGCTTCACCGCCACCGCCCCGTGCGGTTCGACAGTGCGTGCGACCTTCTCGGTGGAGGGAAGCGGCCCATGGGGCACTCGGCCGGTGGTGGAAGTTCCGGTGACGTGCTGACGCTTCATCAATGTGAACGGCCGAGCCCGGGAGTTTCGGCATCCTGGGCTCGGCCGCCGCGGCGGCCTGCATGGACCTCGTCCGCCGTAGAGGCCCACATGTTGCCCTGGCTCACGCAACCCTAGGCACTCGGGAGCGGCACCCGCCAGACGAGTTCGGTGCCGCCCTCGGGGCGGGTGCGGGCGGTGAAGGTGCCGCCCAGGGCGATCGCGCGGTCGGTGAGGTTGGCGAGTCCGCCGCGGTGGCCGCCCCGGGGGAGGCCGATTCCGTTGTCGGTCACGGTGAGGGTCAGCTCGGAGTCCGCGGCGACGGACGCCTCGACGGCGTCGGCCTTGGCGTGGCGGGCGACGTTGGACAGGGCCTCCTCCAGGACGGCGACGGCGGCGTCCGCGACCTCGTCGGGCACGGTGATGTCGAGCAGGCCGGTCATCCGCAGCCCGGGGGTGAAGCCGAGGGCACGGGTCGCCCGTTCGACCACGTCGGTGAGCCGGGCGCGCAGCCCGGCCGCCGCCGGGCCGACATCGCGCAGCCGCAGTCCGAAGATGCTGGCGCGGATGGTCTTCGCCGTGTCGTCCAGGTCGTCGATCGCCCGCAGCACGCGGTCGGTCGCCTCGGGGTGCTCGATGAAACGGAGGGACCCCTGGAGCGTCATGCCGGTGGCGAAGAGGCGCTGGATGGCCAGGTCGTGCAGGTCCCGGGCGATCCGGTCGCGCTCCTTGAGCAGCGCCACCTGCTCGGAGTCGCGGCGGCGCTCGGCGAGTTCCAGGGCCACGGCGACCTGGCCGGCGAAGCCCAGCAGCGGCCCCGATTCGTCCTCCTCGAACAGCGGCGCCCCGGCCGCCCGGGCCAGCATCAGGACACCCCGGACCCCGAGTTCGTCGGTGCCGACGGGAACCGCGATCGCCGGGCCGAGGCCCTCCCAGCGCGGCGGCCCGGAGGTGATCCTCGGGTCCTTCCGGACGTCGGGGCTCACCACGAGCCCGCCGGTGCGCGCGGCCGCCCCCATGAACGAGCCCTCGACCGGCAGGACCAGCCCGCGGTGCTCGTGCTCGCCCAGTCCGACGGCGATCCGGACCTCCAGTTCGCGGGCGTCCGACTCGCGGGCGTCCGGCAACGGAACGGCGACGACGGCGAGGTCCGCGCCGGTGATCTCGGCGGCCCGGGCGAGCAACAGGTCGAGCACCGCCTGCTCCCCGCTTCCCGAGAGCAGGCTGCTGGAGACCTCCGCGCTCGCCTCCAGCCAGCGCTGCCGCCGGCGGGCCCGGGCGTAGAGGCGGGCGTTGTCGATCGTGACCCCGGCGGCGACGGCGAGGGTGGCGAGCACCGCCTCGTCCTCGGCGTCGAAGTCGCCGCCGCCCCGTTTCTCGGTGAGGTAGAGGTTGCCGAAGACCCTGTCCCGGATCCGGATCGGCACCCCCAGGAAGCCGCGCATCGGCGGGTGGCCGGGCGGGAAGCCGTAGGAGGCGGGGTGGTCGGCGATCCGGGTGAGCCGCAGCGGCTCGGGATGGCGGATCAGCTCGCCGAGGATGCCGTGCCCGGACGGCAGCGGGCCGATCGCCCTGATCTGCTCGTCCGTGACGCCGACCGGGATGAACCGGGACAGCCGCTGGTCCTCGCCGATCACGCCGAGGGCGCCGTACTCGGCGTCCACCAGCGCGACGGCGGCCTCCACGATGTGCCGAAGGGCCTGCGACAGCTCCAGGTCGCGCCCGACGGCCAACACCGCCTCCAGCAGGCTGTGCACCCGGTCGCGCGTTCCCCGGGCGGCGTCCAGCCGGGCCTGGAGCTCCTCCAGGAGTTCGTCCAGCCGCAGCTTCGGTACGGGGCCGGGACTCTCCGGTGCGCTGCCCAAGGCATTCCTCCACTGCTCGCCCCCACAGCACTGACCAGCCTAGGCGCGTCCGTCCCGCCCCGCCGGGCGCTGTAGGGCCCATCGGCCCCGTGGAAGGACCCCACCGGTCCCCTGGCGGGCGGCGCGGCGGCGGACGAACCTGGAAGGGCGGGCGGAACCGCCCCGTTTCCGCCGTTCCCGCCGTTCCCGCCGTTCCCGCCGTTCCCGGAGCGACCGCAGCGCACGGTCGCGGCCGGCGACCGCCGAGACGCGGGACGCGTACGGCGCCTCCGCCGACGTCGACGCCGCCGGGGTCCTCAAGACCGCTCCGGACGTGACGGGCGAGCACGGGCAACCGAGGAGGCGCACCGTGAGCAACATCCTGGACCTCGACGCCATCCGCCGGGCCGACCCCTGCGTCGTCGCCCGTCGGATCGTCGAACGCCGGAACCAACTCGGCCTGGAAGAGGACAGGTTGGCGTACGAGGCGGCCATGTCCCCGCAGTACCTGCGGCACCTGCTGGCCGTGGGCCCGGCCTTCGACCCGGGCGGCTTCGCCCGGATCGTCGGCGCCCTGAGGATGACCTGGTCCGAGGTCCTGGAAGGCCGCGCCGACGCCCCGCCGGGCCAGCCCGATCCCGCTTCGCACCCGCTGCTGCTCCACCTCACCGAGCCGCAGTGCTGGGAGCTGCTGGGCACCCACGGCATCGGCCGGATCGGCCTGCCCGTCGAGCCGGCCCCGATCGTTCTGCCGGTCAACTACGCGGTGGACGCCGGCACGGTCGTCTACCGTACGGCCGCCGAGGGTGCCGCCGCCCCGCGCGCCGGTGCGCCGGTCTCCTTCCAGGTGGACCACATCGACGACCGCCGGAGCCGGGGCTGGAGCGTGCTCATGGTCGGGGAGGCGCAGCACGTCGGCGACCCGGCGGAGCAGGAACGCCTGGCCGCCCTGCCCGGCGCCACCCCGTGGGCCGGCGGCTCCCGCCCGCTCTGGGTGCGCATCCGCCCGTACAAGGTCACCGGGCGGCGGATCGGGACTGAGTGACGGGCTGGCGGGTGGCCGTGGCCGTCAGTTCTCCCGTCCGGCGGCGGCCTCGGTGTCGATCTCGGCGACCAGGCCCTCGATGAGGGCCTTGATCTCGTCGCGGATGGGGCGGACGGCTTCGACGCCCTGACCGGCCGGGTCGTCGAGCTTCCAGTCGAGGTACTTCCTGCCGGGGAAGTACGGGCAGGCGTCGCCGCAGCCCATGGTGATGACGTAGTCGGACGCCTGGACGGCCTCGGTGGTGAGGATCTTGGGCCGCTGGTCGGAGATGTCGATGCCCAGTTCGGCCATGGCGGCGACGGCGGCCGGGTTGACCCGGTCGCCGGGTGCGGAGCCGGCGGAGCGGACCTCGACGCGGTCGCCGGCGAGGTGGGCGAGGAAGCCTGCGGCCATCTGGGAGCGGCCGGCGTTGTGGACGCAGACGAAGAGCACGGAGGCGAGCGGCGCGGCGGTCATCGGTGGGCGGTCCTTCGTTCGGTCGGAGATCCGTGGGCGTTCGGCGGACTCTGCGATACGGGTCAGCGGCCACTGGTATCAGTCCCTGCTGATGTGACAGTATCAGTCCATGCTGATGTCAGTCGACGCTGAACTGTTGCGGGTGCTGGCCGATCCGCTCAGGCTCAAGATCGTGGCCCTGCTGGCCCGCGAGACCCTGTGTACCACCCACCTGGTGGAGGAGACGGGCGCCCGTCAGACGAACCTGTCCAACCACCTGAAGGTGCTGCGTGAGGCCGGGGTGGTGGACACCGAGCCCTGCGGCCGGTTCACCTACTACCGGCTCAAGCCGGAGGTGCTGGAGGCCCTGTCGGGCGGGTTCGCGGACCTCGCCGCCACCGCCCGCGCCAACGCCGACACGAAGAGGTCCTGCCCGTGACCCCGACCAGGACCACCGTCCCCCCGGCCCGTCCCGAGGCCGGACCGGTCGGCAAGCTCTCCTTCCTGGACCGCTTCCTCGCGGTGTGGATCCTGCTCGCCATGGGCCTCGGGCTCGGCCTCGGCCGCCTGATCCCCGGGCTGAACGACGCCCTCGCCAAGGTCGAGGTCGGCGGGGTCTCGCTGCCGATCGCCGTCGGTCTGCTGGTCATGATGTATCCGGTGCTCGCCAAGGTGCGCTACGACCGGCTGCACACCGTCACCGGCGACCGGAAGCTGATGGTCTCGTCCCTGGTGATCAACTGGGTGCTGGGCCCCGCCGTGATGTTCGCCCTGGCCTGGCTCTTCCTGCCCGACCTCCCCGAGTACCGCACCGGCCTGATCATCGTCGGACTCGCCCGCTGCATCGCCATGGTCATCATCTGGAACGACCTCGCCTGCGGCGACCGCGAGGCCGCCGCCGTCCTGGTCGCCCTCAACTCCGTGTTCCAGGTCGTCGCGTTCGGCCTGCTCGGCTGGTTCTACCTCGACGTCCTGCCCGGCTGGCTGGGCCTCGAACAGGACGGCCTGCACTTCTCGGCGGCCAAGATCGTCGTCAATGTGCTGATCTTCCTCGGCATCCCGCTCGTCGCCGGCTTCCTCACCCGCCGCCTCGGCGAGAAGAAGGTGGGCCGCGAGACCTACGAGGCCACGTTCCTGCCGAAGATCGGCCCCTGGGCGCTGTACGGCCTGCTGTTCACGATCGTGATCCTCTTCGCCCTCCAGGGGAAGACCATCACCAACCAGCCCGGCGACGTCGCCCGCATCGCCCTCCCACTGCTCGCCTACTTCGCGATCATGTGGTTCGGCACCTTCGCGCTCGGCAAGGCCATCGGCCTCGCGTACGACCGCACCGCCACCCTGGCCTTCACCGCCGCCGGCAACAACTTCGAACTCGCCATCGCCGTGGCCATCGCCACCTTCGGCGTCACCTCCGGCCAGGCCCTGTCCGGTGTCGTCGGCCCGCTCATCGAGGTGCCCGCCCTCATCGCCCTCGTCTACGTCGCCCTGGCCTGGCGCAGGAGGTTCCGTCCCGCGCGCTGACCGGGATCGGCCGACGGCCGATCCCGGTCAGCGCGCGGGGGTCGGCGATCTGCGGGCCGTACTCCACGACCTGTCAGGTGACGGTGGGGCTGCGGCGTTCGATCAGCAGGACGTCGCGCCAGGTGCCGTGGTGGCGGGCGATGCGTTCGCGGGTGCCGATGACGCGGAAGCCGGCGCGGGTGTGGAGGGCGAGGCTGGCGGTGTTCTCGGGGAAGACGCCGGACTGGATGGTCCAGATCCCGGCGGCCTCGGTGGAGGCGATCAGGGCGTCGAGCAGGGCGGCGGCGACGCCCTGGCCCCGGGCGGCGGGGTGGACGTAGACGGAGTGCTCGACCACCCCGGCGTAGGCGGGGCGGGCGGAGACGGCGCTGACCGCGGCCCAGCCGAGCACCCGGCCGTCCGGGCCGAGGGCGACGTGGCGGTGCCGCGGCAGGCGGGCCGCGTCGAAGGCCTCCCAGGTCGGTGCGGCCGTTTCGAAGGTGGCGTTGCCCTCCTCGATGCCGGACCGGTAGATCGCCAGGACCTGCTCGGCGTGCTCGGGCCCCATCGGGGCGAGGACGGGAAGGGCGCGGGGCACCGGGGGCTCCTTCGGATCGTGCGTCAGTGGTCGAGGTCGAGCAGCGCGACCATACCGGCCGGCGCCGACGGGACGACCCGGGCCCGGTGAGCATCGGCGTCGCCACTCCGTTTCGGGAGGCTCCGGCCACCGGCGGCTGCTGCTGAGCGGGCCGCAGATCGGCGGGAACGAAGGCGGCGCCACCGCTCGCAGCGGTGGCGCCGCCCCTCAGCGGGAGCCCGGCGCGAGGCCCCCGGTCACTGCTCGGGCGTGCCCGCGTTGGCCAGGGCGATGAGCCCGTCGATCATCTCCATCGAGACGCTGCCGCCGCTCAGGAGCGGTGCGCGGCCGATGGGGAGGGAGCCGATGAGCTGGTCCATGTCGGCGTCCTCGGGGAAGGCGGACGCGATGTCGCCGACCTGCCCCATCATCTCGGCGAGGGCGCCCTGCATGACCGGGCCCGCGACGGGGTGGGCGAGCGTCTCGGCGAGCGTCGAGGAGCGGGTCAGCGGCAGCGCGACGGTGTCGCCGGCCAGCTCGACCTCGACCGTGCTGCGGATGTCCCGGCTGGAGGCGGCCACCTCGACGGTGTAGCCGCCGCCCTCCACCACCCAGCGGTCGACGCGGATGTCCCAGTACGCGAGGTCCGCGCGGCGCACGAGGAGGGTGACCTCGCGGGATTCGCCGGCCTCCAGCGCGACCGAGGCGAAGGCCTTGAGTTCGCGCGGCGCGCGCTGCACCAGGGAGGTGCCGAGCGAGGTGTAGACCTGCACGACCTCGCGGCCGGCCCGTCCGCCGGTGTTGGTGACGGTGGCGCGCACCTCGATGTCGCCGTCGGCGTTCACGGCCGCGGTGGCGTCGCCGTAGGCGAAGGTGGTGTACGACAGGCCGTGGCCGAAGGGGTAGGCGACCTGGAGCCGCCGCGCGTCGTACCAGCGGTAGCCGACGAACAGGCCCTCGCCGTAGCGCACGTGCGAGAAGTCGCCGCCGAAGTCGAGGTAGGCGGGGGAGTCCGCCAGGCGCAGCGGGATGGTCTCGGTGAGCTTCGCCGAGGGGTTGACCTCGCCGAACAGGACGTCGGCGGTCGCGCCGCCGCCGGCCTGGCCGAGCAGCCAGCCCTCCAGGACGGCCGGCACCCGGTCCGCGAAGGGCAGCGCGACCACACCGCCGTTGGAGAGCACCACGACGACGTTCGGGTTGACCGCCAACACGGCGTCGAGCAGGGCGAGTTGGTCGGCGGGCAGGTCGATGTCGGTGCGGTCGTAGCCCTCGGACTCCAGCCGTGCGGGCAGGCCCAGGAACAGTACGGCCACCTCCGCGTCCCTCGCCGCGGCCACCCCCTCCTCCCGCAGCGCGCCGGCCTCCTCGGCGGTGGTCCGCGCCGCGAGGCTGAAGCCCGGGGCGTACGCGACCTCGCCGGTGGCGAGCGCCCGGATCTCGTCGAGCGCCTTGTCCAGCCGGGTGGGGTTGATCAGCGAGGAGCCCGCGCCCTGGTAGCGGGGCTGGGCGGCGAAGGCGCCGAGGACGGCGAGCTTCGCGTCCTTGCGCAGGGGCAGGAGGCCGCCCTCGTTGCGCAGCAGCACGATCGAGCGGCCGGCGGCCTCGCGGGCGAGCGCGTGGTGCCCGTCGATGTCGAGGGGGCCCTGGACCGCGCCCGCTCCGGCCTGCGCCTTGCGGATGAGGTCGAGCACCCGGTCGGCGGCGAGGTCGAGGTGCTTCTCGTCGAGCGTGCCGCCGCGCACGGCCTCGGCGATCAGCCGGTCGTGGTGTCCGCCCGAGGAGGGCATCTCCAGGTCCATGCCCGCGGGCAGGCCCGCCAGCCGGTCGTTGACGGCCCCCCAGTCGGAGACGACGACGCCTTCGTAGCCCCATTCGTCGCGGAGCACCCGGGTGAGCAGCCACGGGTCCTCGGAGGTGTACACGCCGTTGATCCGGTTATAGGAGCACATGACCGTCCAGGGCTGCGCCTCCTCGACGACGCGCTGGAAGCCGCGCAGGTAGATCTCCCGCAGCGGGCGGGGGTCGACGTCGGAGCTCGACCGCATCCGGTCGTGCTCCTGGTTGTTCGCCGCGAAGTGCTTGAGCGAGGTGCCCACGCCCTGTGACTGGACACCCTTGACGAAGGCCGCGCCGAGCACGCCGGAGACGATCGGGTCCTCGGAGAGGTACTCGAAGTTGCGCCCGCACAGCGGCGAGCGCTTGATGTTGACGCCCGGGCCGAGAAGCACGGCGACGTTCTCTATGGACGTCTCGACGCCCAGGGCCCGGCCGACGCGCTCGACGAGCTCGACGTCCCAGGAGGAGCCGAGGCCGACCGCGGGCGGGTAACAGGTCGCGGGCACGCTGCCGCCGAGGCCGAGGTGGTCACCGCCCTCGGCCTGCTTGCGCAGGCCGTGCGGCCCGTCCGTCACCATGACGGAGGGGATGCCGAGGCGTTCGACGGCCTTGAGGTGCCAGAAGGTCGCTCCGCTGGTGAGTGACGCCTTCTCGTCGAGGGTCAGGTCGGCGGACGTCACGGAATGCG
>NZ_JAFLNG010000679.1 GCF_017427025.1 Streptomyces sp. FH025 | reverse complement strand
CCCAGCCGTACCCGGGCGTCGCCCTCTACGTCCGCGACCTGCGCGAGGGCCGCGTCGAGCGCGCCAACGTCGCCTCCGACGGCAGCCCGATGCGGAGCTTCAACTCCGATTCGGCGATCAGCCGCAACGGCCGCTACGTCGCCTTCGCCAGCGACGACAACCGGCCGGTGGACGGCCACACCCCGCTGGGCGGCAACAACATCTTCGTCCGCGACCGCTGGACCGGCCGCACCGAGCTGATCACCGTCGGCGACGGCACGCCGCGCGAGCAGTCCCGCTTCTCCTCGAACGTCCCCTCGATCAGCGACGACGGCCGGTACGTGGCCTACGTGTCCACCCGCACCGACCTGGTGCCGCAGCCCGCCACGCCCTCCCTGAGCAAGCTCCCGCCGGGCACCATGAACATCTACGTGACCGACCGCTGGACCCACACCACCCGGCTGGTCTCGGTCGGCGCCGACGGCTCGCCCGCCGACAGCTACTCCACCAACCCGAAGATCAGCGCGGACGGCCGCACGGTCGGCTTCAGCTCCTTCGCCGGCAACCTGCTGCCCACCGGGAACACCGCGCCCAAGGCCCCGGCGGGGCCCTCCCTCTCCGTCCCGCGCTTCGCGCCGTACTTCACGTACGACCTGAGGACCGGCACCGCGAGCGTCGCCGCCACCGACCTGTCCGGCGCGCCCGCTTCGGTCGGCTTCGACGCCACCATCAGCCCGGACGGGCGCCTCGCCGCCTACGACCTGCCGGCGGCCGACGCCAACAACGGCAACGGCAACCACCGGGACCTGTACGTCCGCGACCTGCGCAAGGGCACCGTGACGCAGGTCAGCAACCCGGCCTCGGGCACCACCACGACGGGCAACTCCGGCCACCCCTCGATCACGGCGAACGACCGCTGGGTCTACTTCGACTCCGGTGCCGACAACCTCGTCCCCGGCTCGTCGAGCGAGCGCAACGACGTCTACCGGTACGACCTGCGCACCGGCCGCACCGAGCGGGTCGCCACCACACCGGACGGCGCGCAGGGCAACGGCTCCTCGGACGGCCCGTTCGTCGACGCCCGCGGCCGCACGGTGCTGTTCAACTCCACCAGCGGCAACCTGCTCGCCGGAACGAACGACCCGCGGGGCACCGACGTCCACGTCTTCGCCAGGACCGCCGAGCCCCGCGGCGGCGAGGACGACCAGGACGACCGGGGCCAGGACGACTGACGCGACCCGGCCCGGAAACCGCGACGGGGGCGGGACATCGGCCGCCGGGCCGGCGTCCCGCCCCCGAAGCGGGAGGGTGGGGCAGGTGGTTGGTGGGCCGTACAGGCCGGTTACGCCGTGGTGCCGTACGGGTTGTGAGCCCATGGGCCGGTCCGGTTCCGAGCGGACCGGCCCACGGGCGGTCTCGGTCGGCTACTCGCCCAGCTCGGCGCGCGCGTCCACGAAGGCCGCGACGGCGCGCTCGACGTCCTCGGTGGAGTGCGCCGCGGACAGCTGCACCCGGATCCGGGCCTGGCCGTGCGGCACCACCGGGTAGGAGAAGCCGATCACGTACACGCCGCGCTCCAGCAGGAGCTCGGCGAGGCGGCCGGCCTTCGCCGCGTCACCGATCATCACCGGGGCGATCGGGTGGTCACCGGGCAGGATCTCGAACCCGGCCTCGGTCATCTTCGTGCGGAACAGCGCGGTGTTGGCCGCCAGCCGCTCGCGCAGCTCGTTGGACTTCTCGACCAGGTCGAGCACCTTGAGCGAGGCGGCCGCGATCACCGGGGCCAGCGAGTTGGAGAACAGGTACGGGCGGGAGCGCTGGCGCAGCAGGGCGACGATCTCCCGGCGGGCGGCGACGTAGCCGCCGGAGGCGCCGCCGAGCGCCTTGCCCAGGGTGCCGGTGATGATGTCGACCCGGTCCATCACGCCGTGCAGCTCGGGGGTGCCGCGGCCGCCCGCGCCGACGAAGCCGACGGCGTGCGAGTCGTCCACCATGACCATGGCGCCGTAGCGGTCCGCGAGGTCGCAGATCTCGCGCAGCGGGGCGACGTAGCCGTCCATCGAGAAGACGCCGTCGGTGACGATCAGGCGGCGGCGGGCGTCCTGGGTGTCCTGGAGCTGCTTCTCCAGGTCGGCCAGGTCCCGGTTGGCGTAGCGGTGGCGGCGGGCCTTGCTGAGCCGGATGCCGTCGATGATGCTGGCGTGGTTGAGCGCGTCGGAGATGACGGCGTCCCGGTCGTCCAGCAGGGTCTCGAAGACACCGCCGTTGGCGTCGAAGCAGGAGGAGTAGAGGATCGTGTCCTCCTGGCCGAGGAAGGCCGAGAGGCGGTCCTCCAGCTCCTTGTGGACGTCCTGGGTGCCGCAGATGAAACGCACCGAGGCCATCCCGTAGCCCCAGCGGTCCAGCGCGTTCTTTGCTGCGGCGATCACCTCGGGGTGGTCGGCCAGGCCGAGGTAGTTGTTGGCGCAGAAGTTCAGCACCTCACCGGGGCGGCCGCCGCCGGTGACGGTGACGGCAGCGCTCTGCGGGCTGCCGATCACCCGCTCGGGCTTGAACAGGCCCGCCTCGCGGATCTCGTCCAGGGTGGCGGCGATGTCGGCGCGCACGTTGTCGAACACGGCGGTCTCCTTAGCGGTTCGCGGGGGCTCAGGCGGTCCAGTCGAGGATGATCTTGCCGCAGTTGCCGCTCGCGGCGTCCTCGAAGGCGTCCTCGAAGGCAGAGACGGAGTAGCGGCCGGTGATCACCGGGCTGAGGTCCAGGCCGCCCTCCAGCAGCACGGACATCGCGTACCAGGTCTCGAACATCTCGCGGCCGTAGATGCCCTTGATGGTGATCATCGAGGTGACGATCGAGGCCCAGTCCACCGGGAACTGCTCGGCGGGCAGGCCGAGCATGGCGATCTTCCCGCCGTGGGTCATGTTGGCGATCATCGACTGCATCGCCTCGGCGCGGCCGGACATCTCCAGGCCGACGTCGAAGCCCTCGCGCAGGCCGAGCTGCTGCTGGCCCTCCTCGATGGTGTGCTCGGCGACGTTGAGCGCCAGCGTCACGCCGACCTTGCGGGCCAGGTCGAGGCGGTACGGGGAGACGTCGGTGATCATCACGTTGCGGGCGCCGGCGTGCTTGGCGACGGCGGCGGCCATGATGCCGATCGGGCCGGCGCCGGTGACCAGCACGTCCTCGCCGACCAGCGGGAAGGACAGCGCGGTGTGCACGGCGTTGCCGAAGGGGTCGAAGATCGCGGCCACGTCCAGGTCGACCGGCACCCGGTGCACCCAGACGTTGGAGGCGGGCAGGGCCACGTACTCGGCGAACGCGCCGTCGCGGTTGACGCCCAGGCCGATGGTGTTGCGGCACAGGTGGCGGCGGCCGGCCAGGCAGTTGCGGCACTTGCCGCAGACCAGGTGGCCCTCACCGCTGACCAGGTCGCCGACCGCGATGTCCGCGACGCCGGCGCCGATCTCGGCGACCTCGCCGACGAACTCGTGGCCGAGCACCAGCGGGGTGTCGATGGTCTGCTGCGCCCAGCCGTCCCACTTGCGGATGTGCAGGTCGGTGCCGCAGATGCCGGTCCGCAGCACCTTGATCAGCACCTCGCCGGGGCCGATCTCGGGCTTGGGGACGTCCATCAGCCAGAGCCCGGGCTCGGCCTTCTGCTTGACGAGTGCCTTCACGGGCGGCGGCTCCTGACGTGCGGATCTGGGACGGCCCGGGTGTGGGGCAGGCCGACGGGGCCCGGTTCGGCCGCTTCTGACGGGCACGCTCCGGGCAGGCAGAAATCTGCCTGGTGAGAGCGGGTGCGGTCCATCGAGGAATTCTTAACGGCGGCCACAGCAGGGCTAAACGATCGTGCCCGAGCTGCGGCCGGGGGCGGGTGCGGCATGCCGGTGCTCACTCGTCCGGCGGAGCGCGGGCGGCCGGTGGCGACACCAACCGGCGGGTGGACCGGGGTACTTGACAGCGCGCCGCCAGCCGGGTCGGGCCACTCGGGTGGGGGATGGATCCGTTCGGGCCAGCGGCGCCGCGACCGGCGCGCGGCCTGCCCTCGGCGGTGCTTACGGTGGCGACGTTCCCCGCGGCCCCGTGGAGCAGCGCTCCGGGGCCGCATCGCCAAGGGGCCGTTCGCCCGGACGTTCGCCCCGGACGTTCGCCCGGACCGTTCGCCCCGGATGTTCGCCCCAGAGCC